>JAMOTK010000050.1 GCA_027062365.1 Sulfurovum sp. | reverse complement strand
AAATTCTATGGGCAAAAAGTGGATGATATTTTAATTAGCAAGGCTATTAATCATATCGCCCAGTTCTCTATGATTTATAGGGATAGTGCTTGATGATTTTTGGGTTTTTTTGGCTATGGTGTTGTTAGAAGGAACCTAATAAAAACACCTTGTATTATTTAAATAAAAAATGTATAATAAAAATGTACAAAAAGTTTTATTACTCTTTTGTTATTTAAAGACCATCGGAGTGAATGACTTGTATCATTTTTAGGATGAAAACTCTCAATAACCGTAAAAATATAGCAGTTTTTGGTCTGCTATAACTATCTAAATAAAGTTTTTAGCTTTAACACTTTTTTTCTACTTATGTTTAATTTAATAACTCTTGTAATTAATTATTTTCTATAGAAAATTCAACCAAATTACACAATTTAGATTTTATTTCTTCATCTGTCATTATTTACCTAATACTTTATTTTTAATATAAATTATAGCTAAAAAAAATTATATTAGCAGGAGTTATCGCATATTTCGCAGTAAAATATAAATGGAAAATCGCAGAAATTTCGTAGGGTGCGTAATCACGCACCAAAACCTCACACAAAGAAAAAATCTGAATTTAAAATATCATTCAAAGGTGCGTTGAAAACAGCTATCAAAATTAAATTTTATTGAGCAATTGAAATACCGATAAGGAATAACGAAGCAGGAGCTTTGTTATGAGCTAACACAATATTTTGGTACCCATATAGAATATTGTTGATTATTTTGTAAAACTATATTACCCGTACAAGTACCTTCATTAAACTGAACACATATACCTAGAAAACCACCTGAATTACAATTTACTTTTGTAACATCTATTTTTAACTTATCTCCAGCTGTTTGGACTACAGTACCACACCATTTAGAATCTTTAGCTCTATCATAATAGTTACATACATAATCACCAGGACCTATAGCTAGAATAAAAGTATTCATTAAAAGCAATACAAATAAAATCTTTCTCATCAAAAAACCTTCTTTAAAAAAATCTAACTAACCATAGTTAGTTGAATAAATATTCTAGCAATTATATACTTCTAGTAAGTTTAACTATAGGTAGGTATTTTGAAAGAGTGTAGTATTGGTAGTGAAGAAATGCTAGAAATTTATAAGCAGATTGGTATCAATGTCAAGAATGCTCGTAAATCAAAAGGCGTATCTCAACTTGCACTCTCTTTGGCGATTGGTCATAAAGCTGTGGGTACAGTTTCTATGGCTGAATTGTGTTTGAATAATAAGCATTTTAATATTGAACATCTTATAAAAATTGCTGATGTTTTAGAAGTTGATGTATGTGAGTTTTTTAGATAATTTAATATATATGATATAATCATACCTTTCTACACAACTCAAAGTTCCATACCCATCATATCCCCGATTTGTTCTTTAAAGGTAAAAAGTGATTCAACATCGTAAATACTTAAAACATTCATCATCTTCATAAAAACCCAAAGACCTGATAGTAAAGCAGGTGTGGTAAATTCTTTGTTCTTCTCAATGAGCCGTCCTGAGAGTTGTACTAAAAACTTTCTCACAGCCCTCACCATTTTCAAGCATCAAAGCCACTTCAAACTGAGCCAAAGGCACTTCACGCGTAGCCGACTTTAGATAATATTCAAAAGCCCTCTTCGTATCTTGAAGCACCCCATGCCCTCTAAAATAAAGAAAACCCAAATAATAAAAGCTTGTCGCTTCTTCTTTTGCTTCCAAAGCCATATAAAGTTCTAATGCTTTATCATATTCTTTCGCCATCAACGCCTTATAGGCTTCTTGTATTATCGTCTGCATCTATGCTCCAAATGTAAATTTTTGGATTATACATCAAAATATGTTAAAGTAAAATAGGGAAATTAAGAAATAAAAGAGTTGCTTTGGTGAAATTTTTATAGCAATATCTAATCTCCATTACTAGAATCTCCACCTGAGTCTCCCCAACTAGAATCATCATCATATTCATAATTTGTATCATAATTTGTAGTTGAACTATAATCAGCACCTCTAAAAGCAAAAAATAAAGCTCCTATAAGCAATATAATAATTAAAAAAGCTTCCATATTTTATATCCTTTTTTCTCTCGTTCCCATCCGTCCTCGGTGGGAATGAATATAATTAGCTTAATAAACTCTGATATGCATTCCCACGCAGGAGCGATGGGAACGAGTTAAAAACAGCACCCTACGGATTTTATCTTGTTAAATTATTCAAATGTCATTTTATTTAGATATTCATCAAATTTACCATCTATCTCTACAGCTTTTGTTGCTTCAATATGAGTATTATAGATATAATCTGTTTTAAATAATTCACTATTATCGTAGCTATTATTTCTTCTTATGACATAACGCCATTTATTTGTCTCATCGCTCTTTTCTATATCTGTTCCAAGTTGTTTTCTTTCAATACGCATTTAAATTCTCCTTATTAAGTTTAGAGATTATACCCCAAACCCTCTTAACTCACTCTCAACCTTAGAAATTTTACTTTGAGCATCCCCCAAAGCTTTCTTATTCACAGCCAACACTTCAGCAGGGGCATTGGCTACAAATCGCTCATTATTCAACATCCCCTTAAGCTTATTTATCTCTTTCTCTAGCTTCTCTTTTTGTCTTGTAAGCTTCGTAATAATCGGTTGCATATCTATTTCGCCCGTTGGTAAATAGACTTCAAGATTGTCAGATACATCGGTGATTGAGTTTTCTACTTTGGCATCTACGAACTCTATTTCTATGACTTTTCCAAGTCTTTGGATAAATGGTTTTGCCATGTCTATGTCTATATTGCTGTCAAGTTTGATGTAGGCTTTGTCTATTTTGCTATTTCCCATGTCTATGATGACTTTTGCTCGTCTAAGGGCTGTGATGGATTCTTCTATGATGGCGAACATCGCTTCGGACTCTTCGTCGGCTTTGATGGCTTTTGGGAAGGACATAATCATGAGTGATTTTCCCTCTTCAAGTGTTGTGCCTGAAAGTTTATGATAGAGGTGGTCGGCGATGAATGGCATGATTGGGCTTATCATTTTTAAAGTCTCTTTGAATATAGCCCCTAATTCTATGATGCTTTCTTTGTCTGCTTTTGAGTATTCTATACCCCAATCACAAAACTCATTCCAAGTAAAGTTGTACAACTCTTTTGCCATTTCATCAAATTTATATGCCTCAATCTTCTCTCTAATACTCTCAACTGCCTTACTAAGACGGCTTTGCATATAGCGTCCTAGAGGGGTTTTGATTTCTATGTCACAAAGTTCAGGGAAAGTATCGTGATTGAGTTGAAGATAATTTGTGGCATTATAAAGCTTGTTGGTGAAGTTTCTAAACTGCTCTAGGTTCTTTTCGCCGAGCTTAATATCACGCCCTTGAACTGCCAAATAAGCAAGTGTAAACCTGATAATATCAGCAGAATGTGCTTCGACCATATCAAGAGGGTCTATGACATTGCCTTTGGATTTAGACATTTTCGCACCCGTTTCATCACGAACTAAAGCGTGCATATAGATGTCTTTAAATGGTAGTTCTTTGGTGAAGTGTTCGCCCATCATCATCATTCTTGCTACCCAAAAGAACATAATATCAAAGCCCGTAATGAGCAAAGAATTAGGATAAAAATCAGCCATATCACTTTCATTATAAAGCTCTTCTAATGCTCCATTATTTCCCCAACCCAAAGGACTCATCGCCCACAAAGCCGAGCTAAACCAAGTATCAAGCACATCAGGGTCTTGACTCATAGATTTGGACGCACATTTAGGACAAGCATCAGGCTCATCGGCTTTGTCTGCCCAAGTGTGATGACAAGAGTCACAAGTAAAGACAGGTATTCTATGCCCCCACCATAATTGACGGCTAATACACCAAGGGCGAAGCTCGTCCATCCACGCTGTGTAGGAGTTTATCCAATGTGGTGGGTGAAAGTTGTTGTGCTTTTTGGTCTCTTCTATGGATTTTTTGGCAATATTATCGCTCAAAAACCACTGTGTAGAGATGAAAGGCTCAACGATATTTTTACATCTATAACAGTGTCCTACTTGATGATTGTGGTCTTCTATTTTGGCAATATGCCCTGCGTTTTCTAGGGCTTTTACGATAATAGGTCTAGCCTCTAAGCGTTCTAATCCTTTGAATTCTCCACAATAATCATTTAAAATCCCTTTTTCATCAAAGACTTTAATCGCATCTAAATTGTGTCGTTTCCCTACGGCATAATCGTTTTGGTCATGAGCAGGGGTCACTTTTACCACACCAGTTCCCACTCCCATATCAACATGGCTATCGGTAATGACTTTGATAGTTCTATCGGTGAGTGGCAAACACACCTCTTTGCCCACAATATTAGCATAACGCGTATCATCAGGATGCACCATAATCGCCGTATCCCCAAAATAAGTCTCAGGTCGTGTCGTGGCTACTTCAAGCTCCCCCGAACCATCGGCAAATTTATAAATCATCGTATAAAACTTACCATGCACCTCTGCGTGTTCTACCTCAATATCACTCAAAGCCCCATCATGCGTACACCAGTTTACCATATAAGTATTTTGTGTAATCTGCCCCTCATCAAAAAGCTTCACAAAAGCATCTTTGACAGCTTCTTTTAGCCCCTCATCCATCGTAAATCGTTCTCGTTTCCACGCAGGAGTCACACCAAGCTTACGCATTTGATGCACGATATTACCACCACTCGTCTCTTTTTGAAGCCACGCTCGTTCAAGAAACTTCTCACGCCCAAGTGCTTCTTTGGTCGTACCCTCTGCTATGAGTTGCTTCTCTACAATATTTTGCGTCGCAATCCCTGCATGGTCAGTCCCAGGTTGCCAAAGCGTCTTGTATCCGTCCATTCTTTTGTAACGCGTAATAATATCTTGAAGCGTAAAAGTAAGAGCATGACCAATATGAAGACTCCCCGTCACATTAGGAGGAGGCATCATAATAGAAAAAGTCTTCGTCTTTCCATCAGCATCTTTTTCTTGAATATCTTCATTTCCATCAATCTCAAAATACCCTCGTTCTTCACAAAGGGCATAATACTTGTCTTCTACAGCTTTAGGGTCATATTTGTTTACTACTTTTTCGCTCATGTGGGCTTTCCTCGTGGAGTGTTAATTGTTGTGATTATAGCGTAAGGTGGCTTTTATTGAACAATAAATAGTAAATTAGAGATATCTTAATCGTTCGATGAAATCGAACCTATGATTTAATAGCCTTACTAATAGCTTCATTGATTTCATTGATGTGGATGGGTTTGTGTAAAATACTATTGGCTCCAGCATTGATGAGTTGCTCTGATACTTCTTCTTGTGCATCTCCTGTGAGGGCGTAGATGACTGTTGCTTTTTGTAGCATTTCTTTTTCTAGGGTACGCATCTTTTTAATCACTTCATCTCCATTCATCATAGGCATATTTTGATCGACAAAAATAGCCGAAAATGTTTTAGTTTTAAAGATTTCAAGTGCTTCTTTGCCATTGACTGCTGTACTTACATCTATCTCAAATTTTTTAAGTACTTCACTTAAAAGTTTGAGATTGATTCTACTATCATCCACAACCAATATAGAGTGTCCTTTAAAGGTCTTATAGTCTGATTTCGTAATATTTTTGAGTTTACTTTGGATATTTGGGTCTATTAATTGATGCAAGGAGTCAAAAAATACATTTGGGATTAATGGTCTATACATCATTTGATACTCACCGATAAACATACATTTCTCAGAGTCAAAATTGTTTTTAATAAAGATAACTTTACCACCGTTATTCATAAAGTCTTGAATTTCATTGACATAGTGTATAGCATTTTTTTTCTCTATGATGAAGAGTGTATGTGTCTTGATATCCAATGTGAATGCTTGACCATGTCCTATATGTCTATGTTTAATGTTTAAATCATTTAAATAACGGTCAATATTTTTTAATGCAGAGTACTCAGAGAGAGAATAATAAAGAAGTATAGAAGTATTTTTGAAAGGGGTATTTTCAATAGCCTCTTTGCTATCTTTTGGAGTATAACATGGGAAAGTAAATATAAAATTACTTCCTTTTCCTTGTTCACTTTCAAGTTTGAGTGTACCATTGAGTAGGATACTAAGTTGCTGAGAAATAGCCAGTCCTAGACCTGTACCACCATATTGTGAAGCAGTAGAGTCTTTTTCTTGTGTATAGGGGTTAAAAATACTTTTTTGTTTTTCTTTGGCGATACCTATGCCTGTATCAGAGATACTGATGGCTAAGGTATCTTTGGTTTTATCATAGTGTGCTTCTAAAGATACCGTACCTTCTTGAGAGGTGAATTTTATCGCATTACTCAAAAGATTGTTGATAATTTGTTTGATACGGTGTAAGTCAGATACAATAAATGTAGGCATTAATGGGTCAATATATATACTAAAAGTGATACTTTTTGCAGACATGCTATTGTAGAAAAGTTTTGCAATATCAGCTATCCCCTCCATAGGAGAAAAAGAAGTTTTTTCTAAAGTCATTTTACCATTTTGGACTTTACTCATATCAAGAGCATCATTAATCAACGCAATAATATGCTCTCCACTTTTAAGCGTAGCATCAATATAATCTTTTTTTTGTTCATCTTTTTCATTGAGTAGCATTAGTTCCATAAATCCTATGATAGCATTCATAGGGGTACGTATATCATGGACAGTGGTAGCAAAATATTTCTCTGCACGTGCTAGTTTGATTTTTAATTTATTTTGTGCTTCTTGACAGATGAGCAATCCATCTAAATGGCAACTATCTTTAGAGGGAGAAGAGAGGGAAAAAAGTTTATACTTAATCGCATTAGAAAATACCAAAAGTCTATCAATATCTTTTTGTATAAATTGTTTGAATCCTTTTTTGATACCTAACCATAAAATACCCAATAATTTTTTAGAGCTACTGTTGTCAATGATAGGAAAAACAAGTACTTTATAAATACTATCATTGCCTAAAGTATCTATCTTGGCATTATAAAGTAGACTACGATTAATATCATTGACGATGAGTGGTTGATGTGACTTGTAACACTCTGTAATAATCCCTTTTGTATCAAGAGAAAACGAAAGAGAATTGTCTTCTCTACTGCTTATAGTATGATTACTCTCGTCTATAGAAAGGATATGAACACTATCAGAAGGAAGAAATACTTTAATCGTTTTAGAAATAAGCTTAAACATGGCAGGATATTCATCTATAGTAGACAAATCTACTAAAAGTTTTTTGATTAATTGATTAAATTCTTTATCTATCATTGTAATATGTCCCTATATATATATTCATAAATAAAACTTTATCACAATATCAGTAAATAGTACGTTAATTATGTTTTTTATCTGTTTACTGCTATAATTAGGATGTTCTTCAAAGTTCAACTAAAAGGATTTAAAATGGAAACATGTCCAAATTGTAAAGGTTCTGGTAAATGTAAAACGTGCGAAGGCACAGGTAAAGATACCAATGGAAAAGATTGTAAACCTTGTTTAGGAAGTGGTAAATGTATGGACAAGTCACCTTCTGGTTTTGGCTGTCATGGTACAGGTGAAGTAGTCAAAGTTTAAAAAAGTGTACATACTATAATAAATCATAGTAAAATCATGTCTAAGTCTTGACATGGATTACATATTATTATATAATGTATAAATAAATTTAATAGTTAAAAAGGAAAGAAATGGTAGATATTACTATATTTGAAGATTTGTCAAAAGTAAGTGGTTATATGGGTGCAGTATTGAGTGATTATACAGGAGAAGTTTTAGTATCGGATACAGCAAAGATTAAAAAGCTAGATGAAACATCTATGCACTTTAACGAAACATTTAGAACGATTCATGACCTTACAGATAATCTAGGTCTTGGACATGCACACTCTATGAATGTAGAAGCTGAAAATGCACTTGTGATTATGACATGTAGTGGAGTGGAATCAAGAAATCACTTACACGCATTTGTCATTATGTCTAAAAATGGTAGTCATGCTTTGGCTAAAATGGCATTGGGTACGATGCTTGATAAAGCAATAGTAGAATTAGGATAATCTTCATATCCTCTTGGGATACATACTCTTTTATAGGGTATGTATCTCTTTTAAACTTCCCTCTTTTTTAACTCTCTTTAGATTTTGTAGCCATTCTCAAAATAATATATCCAACTACTCCCGAGAAGAATGAACCTAACAAGATGGCTAATTTATCGGCATAATGGAATATCTTTGTATCATTGTAGGCAAGGGTATCTACAAATAAACTCATGGTAAATCCTATACCTGTGAGGACTGCTACGCCGTAGAGTGTTGTCCAGTTTGCCCCTTTGGGTAGAGTGGCAATGCCCATTTTGATAGCTATCCACGAGAAGCCAAAGACTCCAACTTGTTTACCGATGAACAGTCCTAACATAATACCAAGGGGGACGCTTCCTCCCATTTCTTCTAAGGAAATACCTCGTAAATCTACTCCTGCGTTGACGAAGGCAAAAAGAGGCAAGATGAAGAAGGCTACCCAATAGTGCAGGTTATGTTCCATGCTTTTTGCCATAGAGAAAGTCTTGCCTTCTTTGTCTTTGGAGTATAGAGGTATCATAAAGGCTAGGGCAACACCTGCTAGGGTGGCGTGTACGCCTGATTTGAGTACAGAAACCCATAAGATAATACCGATGATGATATAAAAAGATTGTTTGGCCACATTCATACGGTTCATAACAAAGAGTATGACCAAAGAAACCCCTGCGATGGTGATAGAAGTAGTGGAGAGTTCAGAGGTATAGAATAGAGCAATAATCACAATCGCCCCAAGGTCATCTATAATGGCTAGTGCCATAAGGAAGATTTTGAGCGACACAGGCACACGGTTGCCCAAAAGCGACAAGATACCCAAGGCAAAGGCGATGTCTGTAGCTGTGGGGATAGCCCAACCGTCCATTGCAAATGACCCATCATCATAGTTAAATGCCACGAACACCAAAGCAGGAATAAGCATCCCCCCAATGGCAGCGATAGCAGGAAGGGTGACTTGGGAGAGGGTAGAGAGATGTCCTTCCATGACTTCGCGTTTGACCTCTAATCCGATGACAAAGAAAAAGATAGCCATAAGACCATCATTGACCCAAAGGAGTAGGGGTTTGGCAATATGTAGGTCAGCAAATCGTATCTCCACGGGCGTATGCAAAAAGCCTGTATAGAGTGTTGAGAAGGCAGAGTTTTGTAAAAATAATGCCAAAATAGTGACCAATATCAGCAAGATACCAGAGGAGGAGTCTTTTTTGATAAAATCTTGAATAGTATGTCTCAAAGTATTTCCTAGTATTTAAGTACACGTATTTTATCAAAATTTTACTAATCAATCCCTAGCTATTGACAAGATACACAGAATAAACTAAAATAAAGAAAAAGGAATTATTATGGAACAAAAAATAAATCAAGTCCTCGAAGGTATCAAAAACACAACTTCACTCACAGAAGAAGAGAAGCCTATGGTTATCCAAAAGATAGAAGAGTGGAGAGAAGAAAAAACAGCAATAGCAGACCTTAGCAATGCACTAGAAGAATGGTGGCTCAAAGTAGAACCTATCTTTGCTGATATAGGTTTAGTCTAAAATATGGACATATACACACAATACTCTTACGAAAAAAAGTGGATGAAAACATCAAGCAAAGATGCCTTACGCATGATAAGCGAAGAGATGCCTGAGACCGATGCCCAAGGTACTTTGGAATATATTGTCTCTGAAATTGCTAAGGGTAAAGTGATTACCCTTGGTTCTTGTCGTTTTAAGACAGAGGGCTAATGAAACAAAATATAGCACTAGAGATACTAAAATCAGGCAAAAATGTATTTATTACAGGTTCAGCAGGGACAGGTAAGACGTATTTGCTCAACCTCTATATTCAGTACCTCAAAGAACGTAGGGTGTACCCAACTATCGTAGCACCCACTGGTATAGCAGCTTCACATTTGGGTGGACAGACGATACATTCATTTTTTTCTTTAGGCATACGTGAGAGTATTGATGAGGGGTATGTAGATTTTTTATTAGATAAAAAATACCTCAAAGCACGTTTTGCTAAACTTAAACTACTTATTATCGATGAAGTTTCTATGATTTCCCCAGAATTATTTTCTTCTATGGATTTGATATTGCGTGGGTTTAAGGGGACAGATGCTCCTTTTGGTGGGGTACAAGTGGTCATTTCTGGTGACTTTTTTCAATTACCACCCATTTCTAAAGTAGCAAAATCCAAACGTTTTGCATGGCAATCTCCTGTATGGAAAGCACTAGACTTACAAACATGTTACTTACAAGAGAAGTTTCGACAAGATGATGAAAGACTTATTAGGATACTAGATGATATACGTTCAGGGACTATTTCCCCATTGTCCGAAGAATTATTAGCAAGTAGGCATGAAAAAGAGTTAAGTATCGCCACCCCTACCAAGCTTTATACACACAATGTAGATGTAGACCGTATCAACCTAAGTGAGTTAGACAAGCTAGATACGGAAGCTAGATTATTTGTATGTACGCATAAAGGAAGTGAAAAAAACATAGAGAAGATATTTAAATCTTCTTTGGTTTTAGAAAAGTTAGTACTCAAAAAAGGTGCAATGGTACTTTTTATCAAAAACAACCAAGAGCTAGGGTATGTGAATGGTACGACAGGTAAGGTAGAAAGTTTTTCGCCCATCGACAATATGCCAATAGTACGCACAAGCAATGGCAAAAAAATAAAATTAGAATTAGAAGAGTGGTCACTTGAAAATGATAGTGCTAAGGTTATTGCTACGGTGTCACAAGTGCCTCTACGTTTAGCATGGGCAATAACGATACATAAATCACAAGGTATGACGCTAGATGCTGCCGAGATTGACCTCTCTAAAACCTTTGAAACGGGGCAAGGGTATGTAGCACTTTCGCGTATTAAAAATATAGAAGGGTTACGCCTTATGGGCTTAAATACCATGGCTTTACGTGTAGACCCACTTATCTTGCATGTAGATGAGCGTATAAAGATGGCATCGGTAAAGTCTTTTGATAAGATTCATGCATTATCAGCAGAAGAGCGAACAAAAGTATTTGAAAACCATATATCACATCTAGGTGGTATAGTAAGTAAAGAAAAAATAGAAGAAGAGATACAAAACATCAAAGTAAGAAAACCCACAGGTTCTGACTATGCCACACCGACCTATATAAAAACAAAAAATCTTATAAAAGATTCTAATACCTTGATACAACTAGCTACTAAAAGAGGATTGAGTAAAGGGACTATTATCCAACATTTATTTGCTATAAAAGAAGCCTATAGCACAGTAGATTTAAGTAAATATAAACCTAATGATGTACTTTTGACACGTGTAGATGATAGCGTACTAACGTTAAAAACCAAAAATCTAAAAGAGAACTTTTCAGAGGATGGAACGTTACGCCTGAAGCCTATTTATGAGGCATTAGACGCTGAGGTGAGTTATGATGACATACGGATTTGTATGTTATTTATCACCCATTAATAGAAGTGTATAGCCTTTCTAAAATGCCTCAATTAAAAGCGTCTTCTCTTCTTTAGTCTCCAAATCTTTAAGCCATACTGTGCCATTACTTAGTTCATCTTCTCCGATGAGGACTACATAACGGGCATGGACTTTATCTGCACCTTTCATGTGGCTTTTGAATCCTTTTGAGGTGTATTCTAGGGTTACTTTTGTCTCTTTACGTTTTGCTGTAGCGATGGCAAAGAGTTTTTCTACAGCTTCGTCTACCATTGCTCCTAGGTAGATACCTTCACGTACACTTTCTGGCATTTTAACAAGTTCCATGATACGCTCTATCCCTATAGCAAAGCCTACAGCAGGGGTGGGCTTACCATCTAAAAATTCTACGAGTTTGTCATAGCGTCCACCTCCTGCGATGGCTGATTGTGCGCCTATTTCATTGCTTACAAATTCAAAGGCTGTTTTGTTGTAGTAGTCTAATCCACGCACAAGGTGAGTATCTACTTGGTACTTGATAGAAGCTTTGTCTAGTAGGACAGTTAATTTTTTGAAGTCTGTATCACAGCTAGTACAAAGATTGTTAATCAGTTTTGGGGCATTGAGTAAAAGCGATTGGCATGTTTTGTTTTTGCAATCGAGTACACGGATAGGGTTTGTGTCGATACGTCTGTTACAGTCTTCACAAAGGTCTGTTTTTATTTGGGTAAGGAAGCCCACTAAATCTTGTTTATAAGGAGGCATACATTCAGTACATCCCAAAGAATTTATCTGTAAATCAAAACCAATACCAAGGGCTTCAAAGATTTGGCTTATCATGGTGATGATAGTAAAGTCTTCATAGACCGAACCCTCTCCAAAGCTCTCACACCCAAACTGATGAAACGCTCTTAGTCTACCTTTTTGAGGACGCTCATAACGAAACATTGAACCATAATAATAAAACTTTTGTTTACTAGGCTGACGGTCAAGTTTGGCATGAACAAAAGCACGAACCACACCAGCTGTCCCCTCAGGACGCATACACACATCATTGCCCCCTTTGTCTTCAAACTGATACATCTCTTTACTCACAATATCAGAACTATCTCCTACCGAACGCTTAAAAAGTGCCGTCTCTTCAAGAATAGGGGTTTCGATATAGCCATACCCATATCTCTTTGCTATAGTTATCGCTGTCGTGACGATATGTACAAAGCGTTGGCTCTCATCAAAAGTAAGGTCTTTCATGCCTCTAAGTGGGTTTATCATTTGTCTCTCCTTGCTATATAGTTTTCAATTATAAATATAATGAAATTATAGCTTTAAATGTCTTCATTTATCATCTAGTCTACATAGCTATAAACTTTTTAGCAATATTATAATCTTTATACAAAATAATTGATATATATCAATAGTCTTTAAATAATATTAAACTATAATATAAATATATTTACTATTATAAGGAAAAAAATGAAAAAAATGTTATTAGTATCAGCACTATTGGGGTCTAGTCTTTTGATGGCAAGTGCAGAAGCACCAAATACAGAGATGATTAAAAAAACAATGCAAAACTTGGAAAGATCTATGTCTAAAATTCAAAAAGGGTTTTTATACAACAGTAGAGCTAGGATTAAAGGTGGTATTGTATCATTGAGAAGAGATTTGAAAAATATTGATTCTTTTCTTATTACAAATGATGCAGATGTCAAATTTAATGCAAAAGTGTATGCCACTACAGAAACCAAAGCATTAGATACAATGGCATCAAAAATTATAGAAGATTTTGATAAAGGTGACAAAGAAGCAGTAATGAAAGAGTTTAATCAAGTCTTAAATAGATGTGTAACCTGTCACGCACTTGTGAGAAAGTGGTAGACGTTGTTTTTTTAGCTAACTTCCACACTTACCTGCTTCACATTTCATCGCTTCCTCTTTACTCTTTTGAGTATTTTTAGTGTTACATTTTGTACTGAGTCTTTGGTTTTTTTCTACCCTTACGCAGTCATAGAGGGCTTTACTACTACTTGCGTTGAGGACGCAATCTCTTCTATTGTCTTCTTCTTTGAGTTGGTCTAATATATTCATCTTTTTTTTGACGAGGGTAGCAGAGCCATCTACCATACTTGCTCCACATTTACCTGCCCCACATTTCATACCACCTTCTGTGATAGATTTAGCTTGTTTTTCACCACTACAAGCACAGAGTAGTAGTGTGAGTGATAATGCGTATAATTTATTTATCATAGTTTTTCCTTGTTATCTGTTTTTTCTCATACATTTCATAAAAGATAGGGATGAGTAAGAGTGAAAGTATAGCAGAACTTACGACTCCCCCTATCATTGGTGCTGCGATTCGTTGCATCACTTCTGAGCCTACACCTGTGGTGTACATGATGGGTAAAAGTCCAGCCAATATAGCAAAGACGGTCATGAGCTTAGGGCGTACCCGTTGGACAGCACCTTCATAGATAGCTTCATTTAGATGCAAGAGTGTAAAGTTTTCTTTCTCTTGGTCTTTGCGTTCTTGTACAGACTCTTGGAGATAAACTATCATGACGATGGCAGTCTCAGCAGCGACCCCTAAGAGTGCCAAAAAGCCTACAATGACGGCAATACTCATAGAAAATCCTAGCATATCAAGGTAGACAATGCCCCCTAACAAAGCAAAAGGTAGGGTAAAAAAGACGATGAGCGTAGGGGTCATGCGTTTGAGTGCAAAATAGATAAGAAGCAAGATAACAAGCAACACCGTAGGTACTATCCAAACAATCTTTTGCATAGCAGACTCTAAATACTCTGATTGACCTGCCCACTCGATATAGTAGCCCAAAGGAAGCTTCAAGTCTTTGAGTGCTTCTATGGCTTGGGTCTTGTATTGGGTAGCTGAAATATCTGTTTGGGGTGTGATATAGACAAAGGTTACAGGGGTAGCCATCTCGGACTTTATCACAGAAGCACTCTCTGTGTAGGAGACCGTAGCAAAGGTAGAAAGAGGAGCAAATCCTAGAGGGGTTTTGATTTGGATATTGCGTATGTCTTCTAGGTTGCGTCTTTCATCTTCTTCAAAACGTAAGGATATAGGGTAGCGTTCTAGTCCTTTGTACATGGTAGTTATCTTTTTGCCTCCTATGGCTGTAGAGGTGTAGTCTAAGAGTAGTTTTTTAGAAATATTGTAGCGTTGTAGGGCTTGGGTGTCTATATCTATATCTATGAAAAACCCTGCACTCGCTTGGTCAGAAAATACAGACTGTGTGCTTTTTAGATTACGTAAGATATGCTCTATCTCTAAGGCTACACTTTGTAACCCTAAGGCATCTTTGCCATAAAGCTTGATACCAATAGGGGTACGGATACCTGATAAAAGCATATCAATACGCCCTCTGATAGGGTATGTCCATGAGTTTACCAATCCTGCTACTTGTAGGGCTTCTTCCATTTCCTTTAGAAGCTTTTCATGGGTCATGCCTTTACGCCATTGTGATTTGGGCTTAAACGTGATAATGGTCTCTAGCATACCCAAAGGAGCAGAGTCTGTAGGCGAATTGGCACGTCCTCCTTTACCAAATACTGTCTCTACCTCAGGAAAGGATTTGATAATTTTATCGGTCTTTTGTGTGAGGGCTTTACTTTGGGCTACAGAGATACCATACGGTGTCACAGGCATATACATCATCGTTTGTTCATCAAGCATAGGCATAAATTCCCAGTTGAGCTTTTGGTATATGGGTACAGCAAACGCCAACGCACCTATAGAAAGAACTATCACAAGGTATTTTAGTTTGAGTCCATAGACCAAGATGGGGTGGTAGAGCCAAATAAAAAAACGATTTATAGGGTTTTTGTTTTCAGGGATAATCTTACCTTTGATAAAAAATATCATCAATACAGGCACAAGGGTAATAGAGAGTAATGCCCCTGCTGTCATGGCAAAGGTTTTGGTAAATGCTAAGGGGCTAAAGAGCAAACCCTCTTGACCTGAAAGTGCAAAGATAGGTAAAAAGGAGACCACAACCAAAGCCAAAGCAAAAAATATAGGACGACCTACCAGCTGTGAAGACTTTAAGATAGTCTCTATGCGTTCTTTCTCACTTAGGGGTTTGCCTAGTTTGCTCTCTTGCTTGTGTATGGATTTGTGGGCATTTTCTATCATCACGATAGAGGCATCGACCATCGCCCCAATGGCTATGGCTATCCCTCCTAAACTCATAATATTTGAGCCAATCCCAAAAAGCTTCATGAGTAAAAAAGGAAAAGCAATCGTAAGAGGTAAAATAATAATCATAATAAGTGTAGAACGAAAGTGCATCAAAAAAAGCCCTATGATGATAATCACAATAATACTCTCTTCTAATAGGGTGGTCTGTAGGGTTTTGATGGCACTCTCTATCAGTCCTGAACGGTTATAGGTCGTGACGACTTCAACACCGTCTATTTTGAGCTTTTCCATCTTTTTTTCTATGCGTTTGATAGCAGAATAGACATCTTCGCCATAGCGTACCATAACGATACCCCCAACGACTTCACCCTCGCCATTGAGTTCGGCGATACCACGCCGTGCTGAGGGTACTATCTCTACACGCCCCACTTCTGCCAAGGTCAAAGGTACGCCTCCTTTGGTGGTAATGACCAGTTGTCCTATCTCATCTAAATCTTTGATATATCCTTTGGCTTGAACCATCCATTCATAGCCATTTTGGATGACGATACGTCCTCCTGTGTCATTGTTGTTGTCTTTAAGCGTCTTGGCAATGTCATTGATAGAAAGATTGTATTGTACCAAGGTGTCTTGATTGATAGTGATTTGATAGGTAGGTACAAATCCCCCTATACTTGCTACTTCACTTACTCCATCGACACCCATGAGAGCATATTTATAATAATAGTCTTGTATCGTGCGTAGCTCTGCGAGTGTTTTGGTCTTTGATGTGAGGGCATACTCATAGACCCAACCTACACCAGAAGCATCAGGACCTAAGCCAATCTCCATATTACTAGGAAGTTGGCTTTGTATGGAAGCGAGTTGCTCTAGTACACGGCTTCTAGCCCAGTACAAATCCGTACCTTCTTTAAAGATGATATAAATCAAAGCATTCTCATAGGTAGAAAATCCTCGTACCGTTTCGATATTGGATATAGCCAAAAATTGTGATACGAGAGGATACGTCCCTTGGTCTTCGATGATTTGAGGGCTTTGCCCTTTCCATGTGACTTGTACGATGACCTGTGGAGGAGAGAGGTCAGGTAGTGCATCTAAAGGGGTATTTTTCATAGCCCAAATAGAACCCAATATGGTAAATAATGTAATCATCAAGACGACAAAACGATTGCGAATAGAAAAGCTTATTAATTTTTCAATCATCAGATACTCCTAATAAATACTATTGATTTGAGCATCTGAATCCATCATAAACAGAGCATTATTGACCACTGTATCTTGCAGGGTTAGTCCTTTGGTCACTTGATAAGAGAGTTTGTCTAAAGGCTTGACCTCTATGACGATAGGCTCATATTCGCCTTTAAACTCTGTAGCCAAAAAGGCATACCACTTACCACCTTTGCGTATGACAGCAGTACGAGGGATACTTAGACGTTCTTTGCTGAGAGTACGAGAAGAGACTTTGGCATACATACCTACTTTTAGTTTGCCTTTGTTGTTATCCAAGATGAGGCGTAGGGTAGTGGTAGCCTCTTTGGGATTGATGATAGGATAAAGCAGAGACTTTTTGGCTAGATACACCTCTTCTATCCCTTTGATAGTTACGCTAAAGTCTTGGTAGAGATGTAACTCTTTTAATTGATGTTGAAAAAGTTTCACTTCCATCCATACGCTATCAAGATTGACTATCTGAAACAATCTTTTTTTAGAAGAAAAAGAAGAACCTTGAGAGATATTTTTCTCAAATATCCACCCTGATATAGGGGCATAAATCGTGGTCAAGGTATCGGCTTTTCGTGATTTGCGTATCTGTGCTATTTCTTTTTTGTCTACACCTAATAATAAAAGTTTGGTTTCTGCACTTTTGAGCATCCCACTAGAGGTATGTGTGTTGTTAAATGTCAAAGAGTTGAGATAATCTTGTTTGGCTTTATACACTTCAGGAGAATAGACTTTGGCTAAGGCTTCATCCTTTTTGACATAGGTATAAAGCGTATCAGCATAAAGCTTTTCTACAAAACCAGAATACCATGCCGTGACATCTACCTTTGCATCATCTGAGGCTACGATATAGCCATAGTTTACTTGGGTTTTGGCACGGTTTACAGATTTGATTTTAACGGTGGTCACATTAAAAAGTTGTGTGATGGTAGGTTTTTTATTAGACTCTTTTTTGATTACATCTGCTTTGCTCATCACTTTTTCTATCTTGGGTGTTGTCTCTTTCATGCTTGACCCACATTTACCATCAGAGCATTTCATATCTCCCCATGCTAAATTTGAGAGTAGTAGGGGGATGAGTAGGTAGTGGTACATTATAGTTCTCCAATGAGTGAATTGAGTTTGGCTTGGGTTCTAAAGTATATCGCTTTGATAGAGATACCTTCTTCTTCTAGGGCTAATTTTTGTTCGAGCAGACGCATATACGCAAAGAGGTCTCCACCATTTTGGATACTAGACTGCAAAAGGTCAAACATATGTGCAATTTGAGGAAGGCTCTGTTCTTGGATAATCTTATAAATAGTATAGGCTTCATGAAGCTTTATACCCATTGTCTCTATCTCATTCATGAGCATATATTTATAATCAATGATACTACTTTGTGCTTGGAGTATCTCTTTACGAGCTAGTTCGGAATTGCTCTTTTCTGTTCCATACAAAGGCAAAGCCATCCCTACTGTGACCGAGGCATAATCAGGATAATCGACACGATTATAGTACCCAACTTTTACATAAGGGTCAGGGGTATGAGCCAAGTCACTTAGAACCTTTTGGGCATCTGCTACATGTTTTTGAGATGTTTTAAGACGATAATTGGGATTATTTTTAAGTTTGTTGAGGTAATACTTTGTGCCAAGAGGTACGGTCATCTTCAATGAAGCCTTTAGTAAGCCTATGTCACGTTGTACAAGATATTTGAGCTTAGACTTTTGGCTTTTGAGTATCGCTTGGTAGTTCTGTTCACGTATTTTGAGATTAGAAAGCAATAACGAAGCTTGAATACTACTGCTATGGCTTTTGTTTTGGGTAGAAGCATAGGCAGTATACAGCTCTCTATTTTGTTTGGCAACTTTCTTGTATTCAGAAAGTATCTTTAGGCGTTCTTCATACTCTCGTATGGTATAGACACTAAGGCGTATCTCTTTAGCCAATGCCACCTTTGCCCCATCATAAGAGTGTAATACTAGATTTTTTTTAGATTGGGTATAGACTTTTTTTGCTTCAAGTTTACCAAACCATGGGAGTTTTTGTTTGACATTGAGGGAGGTAAATTGCATTGGTTCAAGCCTACGATTAAGAGGGTCATCAAATTGTATATCATTGACCATCAAAGAGATATCTGGATTTTCAAAATTTTGACTCATCTCAATACGTGTATCCATTGCAGACAAACGATGTTTTATCGCCTGAAGTGAAGGATGCACCTTCATAGCATGAGCAACAAGCCCATCTATAGTATCAGCCCTTTGTGCATCCACAAAACTCACGAGCCATAAAATTAAAAATATTATACGCATAAAACATTCTCCTAAATATAAAGTTTAACTAAGAGATAGTATAGATGATTTTTGTGTAGGGGATGTGTAGTTCGAAAGTTAGGGTCACTAAAGTTATAGTGAGTCTATATGCTGATATACATTCCACAGTCTCTCCAACTCCAAATAACTTATGCTATAATAACCTAAAAAAGGCTATAAATATGAAGTTCGCAAACCCCACAAATGATATAGCATTTAAAAAGATATTTGGAGATGAGAATAAAACAGAAGTGCTAATATCATTCCTAAACTCAATACTTGACTTCAAAGGAAATAAAGAGATAAAAAGTGTAACAATAGCCAATCCATACCAAGTACCCAAAATAAAAGAGCTAAAAAACACAATACTTGATATAAAAGCAATAAACCAAAATGATGAACACTTTATAGTAGAGATGCAAGTAGAAAAAGATAAAGAGTTCGCTAAAAGAAGCCTATACTATACATCAAAATCTTATGTAGAACAGATTGATAAAGGTGTGAATTATAAAGAACTACAAAAAGTATATTTTATAGGAATACTTGATTTTGAAATACTAGAAACTAAAGACTATATATCAAGACACCTCATACTAGATGAAAAAACCCTAAAACAAGATATAGCAGACTTTGAATTTACCTTTATAGAATTAAAGAAATTTAAATTAAAACTTAGTGAGTGTGATACAATAGCTAAAAAATGGATATACTTTATACAAAATGCTTCAAGCTTCGATATGATACCCCAAGAGTATGAGAATATAGAAGCATTTAAAAAAGCATTTGAGATTGCTAAACAGTATAATTGGAGCAAAAAAGAGATGGAAGTCTACGACTGGCACTTTAAACAGACGTGGAAGAGGTTGAGTATGATTGAGACTGCTAAAGAGGATGGAATGAAAGAGGGATTGGAAAAGGGAAGAGAAGAAGGTTTAGAGCAAGGACTAGAAGAGGGAAAATTAAAAGAAAAAATTAAAATTGCAAAAAACTTATTAAATGCCAATATGGATATGGAGTTTATATCTCAAACAACAGGATTAACTGTAGCAGAGATAAAATCTATAAGATAACTTTGTTCATTCCCATCCATCCTTTGTGGGAATTAATATGATTAACTCAATAAACTCTGATATGCATTCCCACGCAGGAGCGATGGGAACGAGTAAAGGATTAATCCGTCTCCTTTCAAAGAGGATGGATAAGTTGTTTAGTGTGGAGGAGGCTATGGGGATTTTTGGGGGATAATACAAAAAGTGTATTTTTAACGCCTGACCCTTTTATGAAGTGATGGTTTTGTTTTGCATTTTCACATTTGCTATAAAATGAGGTAGATTTCATACCCATTTCCAAGACTAAATCTAGGCGTAGTCGCTTTACATTTGCATATCATAAAAGTGGAGATTGAACGGCAGGGGTGTATTTATACTTCACTTGGGTTAAAAAAACAATTTTTCACTTCCTCACGATACTTTTCTCACATTTTTCCCAGAAAATTTCTGGAAATTTTATTTTTTTCTGGATTTTTTCTATTTTTT
Organism: Sulfurovum sp.; assembly: GCA_027062365.1. Taxonomy (GTDB): domain Bacteria; phylum Campylobacterota; class Campylobacteria; order Campylobacterales; family Sulfurovaceae; genus Sulfurovum. Next base: position 83,949 of record JAMOTK010000050.1, on the reverse strand, counting down.
AAAAAGTAAAAACTTTAGCAGGCGCAACATTTCCATCTCCATCAGTTACAACAACTGTTGCTTTTGTACCCTTCATCTCCGCTCCCGTACTAATTATTCCACTCGTATATGTTTGAGTGGTGGTTCCGCTATCATACGAAATAACCACTTTTGATACTCCGTTATTTACATCTGTAATTTCCATATTTAATGCAGAATCTGGACCAAGGTCTATTATTGTTACGTTATAAGTTGGAAGGGTATCAATAGCCACTTCGTTTTTTCCATTTACCGTAAGCGTTATAATCTTTGCTGTTCCATCAAGCGATCTCACGGTTACGAGATCGGTTACCGTTTCTCCGTCATCTAATGCTTGTACGGTTGCGTTTGTGTTGTCAAGGGTGTACCTCCACTCTCCTTCTGCGTCCATTAGTATCGAACCGAATGTTCCGTTATACGTTCCTGCTTGCATTGCTTCTTGGTTTTCATCTGGGTCAGTCACGTCTAGTGTTCCTGTAGTAGTTAAAGTTGTGTCTTCTGTTACTTCTCCTGTTGTGTCTCCATCAAAAGTTGCTGGAGTGTTGGCTCTAGGGGAGCTAAGAATCAAATTGGTGATGATAGCCAAGACAGCTTTTTGAGAGGCTTCTTCTTTGTCGGACTTTAGGCTTTTTACGCTTACAAGCTCATCCGAAGGCGTACTAGCATACATAGCCAAACAAGTAAAAGTAAGTATTGAAAGTGTGGTCAATGATTTGAAATGAGACATAAAAATTCCTTGGGTATGAGGGTTAGATAGATTTTATCATAAAGAGTTTTTGTAACCATTCAGCATACAACAATTTTTTCTTAAACTAATATCTATTTTAAATAAAAAGTCACTATTAATATAGAAAAAGCTTATTGTTTAAGCTAAAAAGTACATAAATGTACTCTAATTAGAGGTTTTTTGGAGTGATGCTGAATGGTTACGAGTTTTTATTTATTATTAAAAAATACAAAAAGAAGAGTAAGAATCAGGTGATAACGATAACTCCTTATCAGGAGTATGGCGTAAAAAATTAAGTTATCTTTACCACATACTCACATACCCAGCTATCAAAAATCCAATCCCTGCCAATCCTCCACCTATTAAGGCATAGGGCAGTTGTGTTTTGACATGTTCTACATGCTCACATCCTGCTGCCATAGAAGAGATAATGGTACTGTCCGAGATAGGGGAAGCGTGGTCACCAAATATACCCCCAGAGATAACAGCCCCTATGATGAGGGGGATATGTATATCCATACTTGCACCCAATGCCAAGCCTATGGGCATCATAATAGAAAATGTACCCCAACTTGTACCTGTCGAAAATGAGGTTATTCCTGCTACCAAAAAGATTAAAAGAGGGATAAATATAGGAGAAATATTACCAGAGAGTAAGTCTGCTAAGTATTGAGCCGTACCAAGCTCACCTATGATTTTGCCTATAAATATAGCAAAAAGTAGTATAAGCATGATGGGTATCATATCGCTTAATCCTTGGTAGAAGCCTTTGAAATATGCTTTGTGAGAGAGCATTTTGGTACTAACATAGTAGAGATACATAAACAAAAGTGTCACGATAATAGCATAATATACCGAGGTCGAACCTGACCCCTTGAAGAGGTCACCACCTCCTGAAAGATAGAGTCCAAAAGGTACGGCTATCACCATAACGATAAGAGGTAATAGCATAGGAAAAGGGCTACTTTTACTATGGGCTATCTGCTCTTTTTTATGATACACTTTGGGGATACTGTCTTTCATCGTTCCGATATTTATATCAAAAAAGATAACAAGTAAGACGATACCTAAGGTAAAAAAGGCATAAAAATTGTAAGGGATAGAGGCAATCAGAAGTGACACCCCATCCCCAGAGATAACGTGTGAGTCTATAGCCGTGACGATAAGTCCCAAGAGTAAAGCACCCCAAGCATTCAAAGGGATAAGAGAACAAATAGGTGCAGAAGTAGAGTCACAGATGTAGGCTAGTTTTTCACGGCTGATAGCATTTTTATCACACAAAGGTTTGGCTACTGTCCCTGCGACCAAAGAAGTGATAGAAGACTCTATAAATATCACTACCCCAATACTATAGGCTAAGAGCATTGCTCCTTTGGGTGAGTCTATCTTTTGAGATTTTAGGCTTAACCATTGGACAAAACTATCTACAGCTCCAGAAGAAGAGAGTAGCTTAATGACAGACCCTATCATAAGAGAAAAAATCAAAGTTTTGGTTATCCATCCTTCTGAAAAAAGAGCGATAATCCCATCAAATAGCTGGATAAAAGCCAAGAAAGGATTATACGCATTGAGTACCAATAACCCTGCAAAAATCCCTCCTAAAAGAGAGACGATGACATCTTTGGTTATAATAGCTAAAATGATTGTTAATAGTGGGATGACTATTGAGATGATTCCATATTCCATACATATACCTCATAATTGATACAAGGATTATAACACAATGAAAAAAATTTTACTCGGACTTTCTTTGCTAGTCATGACATTGGATGCACAAATACCAAATACGAAACAACTCATCATCGTGAGTACCCAAAACTGGTCAACTTCCAAAGGTGTCTTACAACGCTATGAACGAGAAGATAAACAATGGCACAAAGTAGGCAAATCTATCGCCATCAAACTAGGACGCAATGGACTAGGGTGGGGCATTGGACTACACAAAACCCCTCCCCATGCCAAGCATATCAAAAAAGAGGGCGATGGTAAATCCCCAGCAGGTATTTTTGCACTCAAACAAGCCTTTGGGTATCATCCTTTTTTAGTAGACTATCCCTATACCGTCTATAAATCCATAAACCATTGCGTAGATGACATTCACTCAAAATACTACAACAAAATAGTAGACAGCAGTAAAACACCCATAGATTATAAAAGCAAAGAACACATGAGGTTTCCAAAGGACTACTACAAATACGGTATCGTAGTAAACCACAATCACATAGATGAAAAAGGAGCGATAAAAGGTGCAGGGTCATGCATATTTATCCATATCAAAAAAGTTCCCACAGCAGGATGTACCGTCATGAAAGAATCTCAAATAAAAGAGATTATCCAATGGCTAGATGTAAAAAAACAACCCTTATTATTACAAGGGACGGTTAGCGTAGTCAATGGATTATTTGGAACAATTTAAAATCAGTACAATTTATGGATTGGACTTAATATAATACGAAGAAGAAAATAAGTATCTTTTCTCAATAAGATGCCATGATAAATAGGACATGAATAAGATGATACATATTAAAAATGGTATGCTAAAAGCTAAATTTGAAAATAGATTATAATAAATAAAAATTTGTAAAATTGGGAAATGCCATATATAAATACCAAAGGATAAATCACCATATCGTCCGAAGTTTCCAAGGTATTTAAAGACAGTTGCAAAGTAGAGTATTATTATTGCTAAGGAAATGGGATATAAAAAATAAATATTGATATAATATCTGTGTAATATTAAAATAAATATTGCACCAATAAGAAGCAATAATGAATACCTTTGAAAATATTTAAAGTAATAAAACAGCATAGCTCCTGATATAAAAAATGCAAATTGACCAAGTAATTGTTTTTCTAACTGTAAGAAAAGTAGATTATTATCTTTATTATATAGATGTAACATGACTATAGAATAGAGTATGGATAATATATATATACTGACTAATATAATATATTTATGTTTTATTTTTTTTATAAAATAGACAATAAATGGTATAGAAATATAAAACATTATCTCTATCTTAATTGTCCATAATGCACCATTTACGGCATGTACATTATTGGTTTCAAAAACACCTGGTAAAGTGGACTGTATAAAGTTTAATGTCAAAAAATTAGCCAAAATATATTTAAGAAATTCTAAATTGAAATATTCTTTAAAAGTGCAAATGGAAGTAAAATATAAAATGATAGAAAAGAAAGTGATTACAAATAGGTATCCTGGTAAGATTCTGCGAATACGTTTATTAAAATAAGTAGAGATAGAACTACTAGATTCATAACTCATAAATATTAAAAATCCACTAACGATAAAAAAACTATCAACGGCTAAACCTGAATTAAAGTGTTGACTTATTGTATTGATATGTATATTTCCTGATAGTTGACCAGCATGAACAATGGCAACGATAGTGGCTAATAATAGTCTTAATAAATCAAAATTATTATTTTTTTTGTTAATCAACCTTTATTCCTTAATTCCTGTATTTTTATTTCAAATGTACTATCGATTTTATCCAAATGTTTTATGTTTTATCTTTAAATACCTTAGAAATCATAGCAGTATAAAGACTTAAATAATAATGTTTTTATTAATGTCATTTTGAAGCTTGTTTTTTACTCTTTCTAATTGAAATTCTGATGAAATATCTTGTGTATCATTCGGATTTAATCACAAATAAGATAAAATCAGTCTAATTTTTATGTAAGGGTTATTTAGATGATTGTTCCTATAGCATTGGCTCAAACGCAGAGCATTAGATATGATATTACTATTGATACATTGGCATCACTTACTTTTGATACCTCGGTTGTTATCGTGACCAATCCTACGGTAGCAGGGTATCATCTTGATACATTGCTTTCTAAGGTAAGTGCTACTTCTTTACATGTCGTGACCATACCTGATGGAGAGGGATACAAAACTTTGGATACGGTAGAGAAGATACTCAATGATTGTTTTGAACATAAGCTAGATAGAAAATCTTTGCTTATCGCTTTTGGTGGGGGTGTGATAGGGGATATGACGGGGTTTAGTGCTTCTTTGTACCAAAGAGGGATAGATTTTATACAGATACCTACAACGCTACTTAGCCAAGTAGATGCTAGTGTAGGAGGCAAAACAGGGGTCAATAATAGCTATGGCAAAAATCTTATAGGGGCTTTTTATCAGCCTAAGGCTGTCTATATTGACCCTTCATTTTTAGATACATTACCTCCACGTGAGTTTGCAGCAGGGATTGCTGAGGTGATCAAGATGGCTGTGATGTTTGACAAAGAGTTTTTTGCTTATCTTCAAAGTGCGAGGCTCAATGACTTAGCGACTATCAAAGAGATGATACGCCAATCTGTAGAACTCAAAGCATGGGTGGTCAATCAAGATGAGAAAGAAGCAGGTATCCGTGCTGTACTCAATTATGGGCATACTTTTGGTCATGTGGTAGAAAATGAAACAGGCTATACAGAGTACTTACATGGTGAGGCTGTGGCTATTGGTATGGTTATGGCAAATGCTTTAGCTGTAGAGCTAGGACTCTTCACGCAAGAAGAAGCCGATGAAGTTAAAACATTTTTAGTATCAGCAGACTTGCCTGTAGAGTATCTCATCAAAGATGTAGATGCTTTTTATGAGCATTTTTTCTTAGATAAAAAATCGGCTAAAGGGCGTATCAAGTTTATCTTACCTCATGGTATGGGTGGACATACGATACTTAGTGATATAGATGCTACAGTGGTCAAAAAAGTTTTAGCCACATTTGGAAAACATAATGACACGTAGAGCATTGTTTATACTGATACTCATGCTTGGTAGTACGATAGCATGGGCTTTACCTACGGTAGATAGTAATGAAACAAGTCTTCAAAAGGATAAATATACGGCACTTTTAGCAACAAAGGAACGTATAGAGTTTGAACTAACCGAAAATAATATATGGTCAAAAATATACAGTAACTACCATACCTATCAAGGATTGAAAACCCAAAAAATATTGCTTTCTCAAAAGATAAAAATTTTAGAAAATAAAAGAAAACTAACTATTGAACAAATAAAAGAATTAGAAGATAACAAGAGACTTTTAGAGACACTCAAAGGAAAGCTACAACTACTAGGAGAGTATGAACAAGACCCTTTTAAAAAGTTTTTAACCCCTCCTATTATCGAGGAAGTACCTAAGATAGAAAGTCCATTTTCTGTTATATCAGCACTCTCTTATCGAGAGAAGATTACCTCTAATCAAGATGAATATCATAGCCGTTATATCTCTTTGGAGCATATTATGAAAAAGTTTCAAAAATTAGAAAGTATTATCAAACAGCTTTTAGATAATGATAGTGCCAATACATCGTATCAAGAGGCACTCAAAGATACACAAAGTCAAATCCAAACCTTTGCTCCTGTGATTGATATATTTAAAACCACAGAAAAAGTGTATAGCAAAAAAATTGATGAGATTGAACTTAATCTAAAAATAGATGTACAACGAGAGATAGAAAGAACGATGGTTATTGGCTCTATTGTTGTATTTTTTGTATTTTTATTATTACTTATCAAGTATCTAGTCAAGAGATATATGTCAGATAATGACCGTTTTTATAGTATCAACAAAGCACTCAATATCTCTTTTATAACGATTTTGATTTTGACTTTACTCTTGGCATATATTGAAAACGTATCTTATCTTGTGACTATTTTAGGATTTGCTTCAGCAGGTATTGCTATTGCGATGAAGGATTGGTTTATGTCTTTGATGGGGTGGGCTACTATCGTTATGGGTGGTGCTATCCATGTAGGAGATAGGGTAAAATTCCAAAGAGGTGGTATCGAGTATATTGGGGATATTGTAGATATTTCTATGTTACGTATGACCATGCATGAAGATGTGACACTCACTGCGTATATGCACAACCGTAGAGCAGGGCGTATTATTTTTATTCCAAATAATTTTATATTTACTGATATGATAGCCAACTATTCTCATGCAGGATTAAAGACCGTATGGGATGGGATAGATTTTATGGTTACTTTTGATTCAGACATCCAAAAAGCTGCTTCTATTGCAAAAGAGGTAACCAAAAAATACTCTAAAGGGTACACCGATATTACAAGAAAACAGCTCAATAAGCTTAGAAGTCAGTACCATATGAAAAATACCAATGTTGAACCACGTATCTTAACATTTATTGAACCATATGGGATGAAGATTTCTGCATGGTATCTTACCAATTCGTATGCGACTCTTACGTTACGAAGTACGATTTCTGTAGAGATTATCAAGCGTATACAAGATGAAGAGAATATACAACTAGCCTTTCCTACACAGTCTATCTATATGGATAAAAACGTACCAAAACCAATGCCAGAACCAGAGGCGATGCCTATGGGTGAGGAGACTTTTTAGATGCAAAAAGTATATTTTAAAACCTTTGGATGTCGTACCAATCAGTTTGATACACAAGTAATGATGTCAAAACTCAAAGACTATGAACTTACAAGCGATGAATTAAATTCAGATTATATTGTCGTCAATTCTTGTACGGTGACCAATGGAGCAGACTCTTCTGTACGTAATTATATCTCTTCAATGAAACGTAAAAATCCTGATGCAAAGGTAATACTCGCAGGATGTGGGTCACACTCTAAAGGCGAAACTCTTTTTGCATCCAAAAAAGTCTTTGGTGTCATAGGGCATTCTGAAAAAGAAAATATTAATGCTGTACTTAAAAATGCAAATCCCTTTTATCAAATAGGTGACCTTGAACATATAGATTCTACTATCGTAGAAGAGTTTGTAGGTAAAAGTAGGGCATTTATCAAGATACAAGAGGGCTGTGATTTTGCTTGTTCTTACTGTATTATCCCCCAAGTAAGAGGTATGGCTCGTTCGCATTCAGAAGAGACTATCTTAGAGCAGATAAGCAAACTAGCATCCAATGGTTTTGGCGAATTTATCTTAACAGGTACCAATGTAGGCTCTTATGGGAAAGACCATGATACCTCTATGGCAAAGCTACTCAAAAAGATGAGTCAAATCCGAGGGGTAAGACGTATACGTATAGGAAGCCTAGAGCCTATACAGATAGATGATGAGTTTTTAGAACTTTTATCTGAGCCATGGATGGCAAAGCAGTTGCATATTGCCCTACAACATACATCAGATAAAATGCTTCAAGTGATGAATAGGCGTAATCGCTATGAAACAGATGTAAAACTCTTTGAAAAGATTAGGAGTAAGGGCTATGCTTTGGGTACAGACTTCATCGTAGGGCATCCTGGAGAAGATGAGGCTACATGGGCAGAAGCGATGGCACGTGTGAGAGCATTGCCTTTGACACATATCCATGCTTTTTCGTATTCTAAGCGAGACAACACAGCATCAGCGACTATGAAACCAGAGATTAGAGGCAATATAGCCAAAGAACGACACCGAGAACTTACAGCGATAATCAAAGCAAAGAACCATGCATTTAGACGTACGCATAGCAGTGGTTTAGAAGTATTATTAGAAAGTGGTAAAGAAGGTATTTACCAAGGATTTGATCAATATTTTAACAAAGTTACGGTCAAAAGTGAAGAAGATTTAAGTGCAAACTGGGTCTTTTTAAATGACGTGGAGGTCACAGATGTTGGAAATGAAGCACAAATTTAACGCAAATATACCCATAGCTAAAAATATGCGTATTATTATAGGATTACTTGTAGTACTGATAGTATTACTTATTTTTGGTATCGTAAGAGATGGCGATACTTTAATTACGCATAAACAAGCCAATACGCTTTATGTCGAGGATAAGATAACAAAAGTCATCATAGATGGTGACTTTATACGTCTCAAAACAGAAGCAGATAGTTATAAGATTTATAAAGGTGCTATCAATAAAACAGCATTTTTTCAAAAGTATCCTGTAGAGGTCATTGAAGATAATTCTTACTTGTTGGATATTTTTTATTTTTTATTTTTGATGCTTGGATTTGGATTTCTATATAGAATGATGCAACAAAATAAAAAACAGCAAGAAGAACGAGAACAAAAAATGATTAAAGTGGAAGAAAAAGAGCTAGGTTCTAATGATACGGTAGAAGCTTTGCGTTCTAAAGTGACATTTGCTGATGTAGCAGGTATCCATGATGTCAAAGAAGAGTTAGAAGAGATTATAGATTTTTTAAAAGAGCCAAAGAAGTACCGTGACTTAGATATACGTCTTCCTAAAGGTGTGTTACTTGTAGGACCCCCTGGTGTAGGAAAAACACTTATTTCCAAAGCTGTAGCAGGAGAAGCCAATGTGCCGTTTTTTTACCAAAGTGGGGCTAGTTTTGTACATATTTATGTAGGTATGGGTGCAAAACGTGTTTCTGAACTTTTTCAAAAAGCCAAAGAGATGGCACCTAGTATTATCTTTATTGATGAGATAGACGCTGTGGGCAAAAGCCGAGGTGAATTTAGAAATGATGAACGTGAAGCTACACTCAATCAACTTCTTACAGAGATGGACGGCTTTGAAGAGAGTGAAGGGGTGATTATCATTGGTGCTACCAATAAGATAGAGATGCTAGATGAAGCACTGCTTAGAGCAGGGCGTTTTGATAGACGTATCCATATCTCTTTGCCTGATTTGCCAGATAGGATTAAAATACTTGAACTCTATCTTAAAAATAAACCCAATATGGTCAATATCGAAGAAGTAGCCCACATGACAGTAGGTTTTAATGCAGCTGCCTTGGATACGCTGACCAATGAAGCAGCACTACATGCCATGAGACTCAAAGGAACGATGATAGAAACATCAGACTTTGAAGCAGTCAAAGACAAGGTACTTTTAGGCAAAAGAAAGCTTCTTTCTTTTAGTAAAGAAGAGCGTGAAATACAGGCTATATATCAAGGAGCTAAAGCACTAGTAGCCACATGGCTTGATGTAGATTTTGATAAGATTAGTATCGTCAATACACCATTTTTGACACAAGAACAAGAGATACTTTCTAAGAGTGAGCTTCTTGCTCGTATCAAAGTCTATCTTGCAGGAAGCCTTGCTACACAAAAACGATATAAAGAGCAGTTTACCAATGCATCTACAGATATTGCTCAAGCTAAGGCACTCATCTCCAAAGTAATCTATGAGTATGCAATGGCTGATGATTTTATCGTTACGCCACAACAAGAAGAAGTACTTTTAAGAGAATCAGTTGCAGAAGTGAAAACTTTATTAGAGACCTTAGATGGGGCTTTAACAGAAGTAAAGGGTCATATTTTGAGCCATGAGACCATTAAGCCTGATGAGTGTAGAGATATTTTACGTGAAATATTTTAGTGGATTCTCTTTAGAGAGTGAGCAAATTTTATTTGATAGCTATCTGACAAAGAGTGACTATCATGTAGCAGGGTTCTCTTATGGCGCACAACAGGCTTTTGAGTATGTGTATGAGAGTACTGCACGTATTGATAGACTGATACTCCTCTCTCCTGCTTTTTTTCAGATGCAAAAGTCTTCATTTGTGCGTACACAATTACGCTATTTTAAAGCAGATAAAGCATCTTATATCAAGCAATTTCTAGCCAATGTAAGCTACCCTTGTACGCTAGATTTGGCATCGTATCTGAAGATAGGAACAAAAGAAGAGTTACATCAGTTACTCACCTATCAATGGGATGAGAAGAAGATACAAGAAGTCTTAGACAGAGGTGTCAAGATAGAAATATTTGTAGGATTAGAAGATAAGATAGTTGATGTAGAAGCCGTGCTTTGTTTTTTTCGTCCACTATGTACGACGTATAGCATTAAAAATTATGGACATATATTGGAGCAGTAAATGACAAATATTATCATCACAGGATGTTCTACAGGGATAGGACTAGCCACAGCTAAGTATCTCAAAGAGAGATTTGTAAAAGTCTATCCTACAGCACGAGACGCACAAGATGTAGAGATGCTCAAAAGTTTAGGTTTTGAAGATACGATGCTCTTAGATGTGACAGACCCTACACAAATTAGCCAAGCAATAAAAACAGTCATGGCAAAAGAGGGTCATATCGATGTATGGTTTAACAATGCTGGATTTGGACAAGCAGGGGCAGTAGAAGACATCACAACAGAGACACTCAAATCTCAGTTTGAGACCAATGTATTTGGCTTACATGAATGTACACGTCAAGTCATACCTATCATGCGTGAGCAGGGTTATGGTAAGATTATACAACACTCTTCTGTTTTAGGGATTGTTTCTTTATTTGGTAGAGGTGCATATAATGCTAGTAAATATGCCATAGAAGGACTCAGTGATACCCTAAGATTAGAGCTTTTAGGTACAGATATTTCTGTATCTTTACTCAATACGGGTCCAATTAGCAGTGATTTTAGAAAAACAGCGATGAAAAAGCTTCGTGCGAATGTGGATATAGAACACTCTTTTTTTAGCTCCCGATATACCAAAAGCCTAGAAGGTAAAAGTAAAAAAGTACCGTTTAATGAAGAAGCAACTTCAGTCGCAGCAGTGGTACACAAGATAATACTTGCAAAAAAGCCAAAACCACGTTATTATATTACAAAAGCAACCTATCTTTTGGGCTATATCAAAAGAATTGTGAGTACGAGTATATTGGATAAATTATTAATAAAAATAGGATAAATATGGATAAGATAAAAATTGGTGTAATTACCACAAGCGATAGAGCATCCCAAGGGATTTATGAAGATATTTCAGGTGTGGCTATCATGGATACGATGAAAGAATATTTACTCAATGAATGTGAGTATGAGTATAGATGTATCCCTGATGAACAAAGTCTCATAGAAACCACATTGATAAAACTCTCTCGTGATGAGAAATGTGACATTATCGTTACGACAGGAGGCACAGGTCCTGCTATGAGAGATGTAACTACAGAAGCCACTGAAAATGTCTGTCAAAAGCTTCTTCCTGGGTTTGGTGAGCAGATGAGAGCTGTGAGTTTACAGTATGTACCAACAGCGATACTTTCACGTCAAACAGCAGGTATTTGTAACGGTGCACTCATCATCAATCTTCCAGGTAAACCAAAGTCTATCCGTGAATGCTTAGATGCTGTTTTTCCTGCTGTACCTTACTGTATCGACCTTATTGGTGGCAAGTATATGCAAGTCGATGCATCGGTGATAAAAATCTTTAGACCTAAAGCAAAGTAGCCATGATGGATATAGCATTTATAGAGGGTAAATTGGCTGAAATTATAAAAGTATTGGAACAAGAAGTGATGGAGGTATTGATGGATGAGAGCTTAGATAAAAAGCAAACAAATCTACACATGAAACCTCTGACTTCTACTAAAAAGATATTAGATAATGCCTTAGATAGTATCAAAATGGTAGATACACTAGGCAAAGAAGAGTTAGCTAAATGATGAACAATGCTACTATTTTAGGACTTTTTATACTAGCTATCGTTTCTTTCTTTTGGGGTACGTACAAATCAATGAAGACCCAAGAAACACGCTATATGTTAGCAACACTTCCTTTTATCTTTTTGATATTAGGAATGTTTTTAGTATAACTTGATATATGTCAATACTATTTCTTTTTTAAATTATTATAATTAATATTAATATTAATATTAATATTAATATTAATATTAATTATAAATTTAAGGAATAAAGATGAAAAGTATTTTAATAACATGTGTACTAAGCATATCGATAATGAGTCCTGCGATGGCAGTATGGGGTCAAGAAGATAAAGGTGCAATAGCTGAAAAGATAGAAAATGAAAGAATGTGTAGCATTTATACAAAAAAAATAAAAAAGTATAAAGAAACAATGAGAGACGATGAACACGCCCATGTAACATTGGCAAATTATGTCCGATTACAAATTAAATATTGTGAGATTACAGATTATAATCAAACGAATTTATAGGGTTAAAGATAATTAAGGGAACGAGATAAAATGATAAGCAAAGACAATTTAAAAGCACTATTAAAAACCTTAGAATTTACCCAAAATCAAGAAATATATAGCAAAAAATTTGACAGCTTTGATTGTGAATTAAAGGTAGATTTCAAAAATCAAAAACTCCTTTATCCAAAAGCCTTGACCATTCATGATAAAACAACTTCTAACTTCTCTTCTAATGAAAATTTTGTGGTCTTTGAATGTGTGCATAGACTTTTAGCCCAAGGCTATAATCCCAAACATATAGAGCTTGAACCCAAATGGCAATTAGGACATGGGGCGAGTGGTGGGAAAGCTGATATTCTTATCAGAGACAATGAGCATAAAGCCTTACTGATTATAGAGTGTAAAACAGCAGGTAGTGAGTTCAAAAAAGCGTGGGATAGTACTTTGGTGAAACCTACGCAAGTTTTTTCTTATGCAAAGCAAGATGGAGATACTAAGTTTATTGCCCTTTATGCCAGTGACTTTTTGGATAAAAAACTTGTATCAGATTATTACCTCATTAACTTAGTTGATGATGAAAAATATCTCTATGAAAACCACTTAAAAAAATCTTATAAAAAAGCCCAAACACTAGAAGATATTTATGAAGCATGGAGTGAGACTTATAGAAAAGCATTTAAAACTAAAGGGATTTTTGAATCAAACAAAGCCTATTTTATAGGATTAGAAAAGACGAATATTGATGACTTAAATATCGTTTATTCAAAAGATATTCAAGGCAAATACAATGCCTTTGCAACGATTATGAGACAGCATAATATCGGTAGTCCTGAAAGAGCCTTTAATGTCTTGGTCAATCTCTTTTTATGTAAAATAATTGATGAAAATAGCAATCAAAAGAACAAAGAGAGTGAACTCAAATTTTATTGGAAAGGTGTGGCTTATGATGATGCTTTTGGGCTTCAAGATAGACTTCAAGAGTTGTATCAAGCAGGAATGTTTAATTTTCTCAATGAAAAGATAACCTATATTTCTGATAGCATGATTGATAAAATGTTTGCCAAAACCGATATAAATTCTATCAAAGTACAAGTAAAACAAAGTTTTAGAGAGCAGAAGTTTTTTACCAATAATGATTTTTCATTTTTAGATGTGCATAGCGAAATGCTTTTTTATAAAAATTTTGAAGTCCTACTCAAAGTGATTGAACTTTTTCAAGATATACGGCTTACTGGCGTAGAAGACAATCAATTCTTAGGTGATATGTTTGAAGGGTTTTTGGACAATGGAGTCAAGCAAAGCGAGGGGCAGTTTTTTACGCCTATGCCTATTGTCAAATTTATCATCAATGCCTTACCCCTAGAAGATATAAAAAAGCAAGAAGACAAACCCAAAGCCATAGATTATGCTTGTGGAGCAGGACATTTTCTCAATGAAGTTGCCAAAATATTTGATACAGATGAAGTCGTAGGCATAGAAAAAGAGTATAGGCTTTCCAAAGTCGCCAAAGTCTCTGCTTTGATGTATGGACAAGAAAATATAAATATTATCTATAATGACGCACTCAAAGAGGACAAAAATATCCCAAATGATAGTTTTTCACTCCTTGTTGCCAATCCTCCTTATTCTGTCAAAGGATTTTTGGAAACATTGCCCAAAGAAGAGAGAGAAAAGTTTGAACTCATCAAAAGCATAGAAGCAAAAAGCTACACAGCCAACAATTCTATAGAATGTTTCTTTATAGAACGAGCCAAACAGCTACTCAAAACCAACGGCGTAGCAGGGATTATCTTGCCCTCTTCTATACTCTCCAAAGGCGAGGGTACAAATACTTATGTAGGTACAAGAGAGATAATATTAAAATATTTTGACATCATAGCCATTGCCGAGTTTGGAAGTGGTACATTTGGCAAAACAGGCACAAACACCGTAACGCTTTTTCTAAGAAGAAGAAATGATTTAGAAAATATCGTAGAAAAATATGATGATTTAACACAAAATATCTTCAAAGGAAATATATATATACAAGGTCAATTTACAGACAAAGAAATACTCAAAAAATACACCCAACATATAGGTATAGACTATGACTACTATCTAAGTTTCTTAGAAGATAAACCCTCTAAAAAGTGCTTAAAAATAGAAATCGTAGAAGCCTATTTATCAGCCTTTGAAAAATCCACAGAGACCAAACACCGAAGAAAAGCCACCTATTATAAAAAATTCTCAAAAATAAAAAGATACAAAACAGAAAAAAAAGCCTTTATCGCCTATGTCAAAGCCATAGAAGCCGATAAGTTTTACTATTTCGTACTCTCTTGTGAAAACAGCCAAAAAGTCCTCATCATCAAAGCCCCCACAGACAACAAAGCCAATAAAAAGTTTTTGGGTTATGAATGGAGTGGGCGAAAAGGAAACGAAGGCATACAATACAACGGAGGCACACTCAACAGTATAAACACTGTGCTTTATAATCCTATAGATAAAAATGATGAGAGTAAAATAAACACGCTCATTACGAGGAACTTTTCTAATGAAGAGCTAGAAATACCTAAAGATTTAGAGGAGTTTGTATTTAAAGCTAAATTAGTGGATATGCTTGATTTTACTCGGGTTGAGTTTAATAAAAGTATTAGCTTAACAGGCAAGGTAAAGATTGAAATAAAAAGTAAATACCCATTAGTAAAGCTTGGTAATCTATCAACAATACCACAATATGGTGCAAATGAAAAAGCAATAGATGGAAAAGAAGAAGATGTAAGATATATTAGAATTACTGATATTAATGAAAATGGAAGTTTAAATAATGAATTTAAAACGGCAGAAAATATAGAAGAAAAATTTATGTTAAAAAATAATGATTTTCTATTTGCAAGATCTGGAAATACTGTTGGAAAAACATTTCTTTATGAAAATAAATACGGTAAATGCTTATATGCAGGATATTTAATTAGATTTAGACTAAAAAATGAAAGTATTTTACCTAAATATTTAAAATATTTTACTGAAACAGTTTTATATTGGGATTGGGTACATCAAAATATTACTGGTACTTCTCAACCAAATATTAATGGAAAAATTTATTCATCTTTGAATATCCCTCTCCCTCCTCTAAATATTCAAGAAGAGATAGTGAAAGCTTGTCAGAAAGTAGATGATGAGGTGGGAAAAGCGAATGAGATGATAGAGGAGATTAAAAGGAAAATAGAAGAAGAGATTAGTTCTGTGAGTCAAAAGTTTGATAGATTAGGAAATATTGCCTTGAAAGTATCAGATTCTTTAAAGCCACAAGAATATGAAGGACTTGTTAGTTATATTGGTTTAGAAAATATAGAATCTAATAGTGGCATATTGGTAGGAACACTGGAAAGTGAGTATCAAGATATTAAAAGTTCAAAAACTATTTTTAAAAAGGGTGATATTTTATATGGAAAATTAAGACCCAACTTAAATAAAGTTTATTTAGCTGAACTAGATGGTATATGTTCTACTGATATTTTAGTCTTTAGATTTAAAAATAATGATTTAGCAAAAATATATAAACATTATTTTTTGAATAAACCATTTAATAATGAAGTTTTAAAAGGCGTTGCAGGGTCTCAATTACCTAGAACTTCTTGGAGTAAAATGGAATCAATTAAAATCCCACTTCCAACCCTAGAAACCCAAAAAGAAATCATTTCAAAAATAGAAAAATTAGAAACTAAAATAGCTTCGGCTAAAGAGATTGTTGAGGGTGCTAGTTTTAGGAAAGAAGAGGTTTTGAGGGAGTTTTCATGATACTTAAAAAACTTCTAATAGGTAGATGAACATTAAAAAAGGAGAATCGAAAATGAGTGAATTAGAAAGAATTGAAGCCTTAGAAAGAGAGATTAGAGAGCTTAAAGGTTTGAATGAAGAGGGTATTCCTACCTATAGTTTTAGTAAAATTACAGATAATGAGCTTAAAAAATTAGTAGATATAAAAAAATCTTTTAAAGATGATAAATTTAAATTGTGGTTAAATAATAATATAAATATATCAAGCAAAGAGGTTAAGTTTTTAGTAAGATTATTAAGTAAATATGGAAAATTTTTAAAAGGATTTAAAGAAGAGACCTTAAAAGCAAACTTCATCATTCCTATCATAAATAGAGTAGATTTTCAATCAATAGAATATGAAATTTCAGGTTTTTATGAAGATGTTGTCTTATATGAAACAGATAAATTTATTTTTAATGGTACAACTGACTTTACAGTATCAAAAGGGTTAGAATATTCTGAAAAACCATATTTCTTTATACAAGAGTTTAAAAAAGGCAAAGTAAATACAGACCCAGAACCACAACTTTTAGCAGAGCTTATCTCTGCTGTTGAACTAAATAATGAGACTTCTATGAGAGGGGCATATATCGTAGGAGCTATTTGGAATTTTGTGATTTTGGAGAAATTGGGTAAAGACAAATATCAATATTTTGTAAGTGAAAATTATGATAGTACAAAGATAGGAGATTTAAAAGGGATTTATAAGAATTTGATGTTTGTAAAGTATGAAATAATTCAGATGATAAAAGAAAATAAATAATAGGTATTTGTAAGTATGGCTTAGAAGTGTTTTATAAACTTTTTAATGGTATACTATACTTCTCATTAAAGGACAGTTTTTGGATATTTTTCAAGCTATAATTATAGGTATTATTGAAGGTTTTACCGAGTTTTTACCTATCTCGTCTACAGGTCACATGATTATTGCTTCTGAATTTTTGGGACTTCCTCAAGATGCAACAATGAAAGCCTATGAAGTTATCATACAATTTGCAGCTATTTTAGCTGTTATGCTTATCTACAAAGAAAAAATTACCCTCAAAAAAATAGACTTATGGATGAAACTCATGGTGGCATTTTTGCCACTAGCAGTGATTGGTTATCTCTTGAAAGACCAGATTAAAGCTTTGTTTTCTGTGGAGATTGTGGCATGGATGTTTATTATTGGGGGTGTTGTCTTTCTCATTGTAGAGTATTTTTATAAAGAACAACCCCATCATATCAAAGAAGTAGAAAAAGTCTCTTACCCCCAAGCGATGTGGATAGGCTTTGCACAACTTTTTGCTTTTATCCCAGGGACTAGTAGGTCAGGGGCTACGATTATTGGGGGTATGCTTACAGGACTAGATAGAAAAACCTCTTCTGATTTCTCATTTTTATTGGCTATTCCTGTGATGGGTGCAGTAGCAGGATATGATTTACTCAAAAATTATCAAGCCTTTGCTTCTGTGGATTTGACACCATTTATCGTAGGGTTTATTGTTGCATTTATTATCGCCTATATTACGGTTAAACTTTTTTTATCTTTTATACAAAAGTTTTCTTTTTTACCTTTTGGTATTTATAGGATAGTATTTGGGGTCATTTTATTGAATTTATAGAATTTCTTACGAGAAGTTCTTTTAAGTTCAAAACATTTTGGACAAATTTACGCAGGGATACATCGTGTATGTATCTCAAAGGCAAAATATGAAATTTAGTGAATTCGATTTTCATCCTGATATATTTAAGGGTGTGAAGATAGCAGGTTTTAGAGAACCTAGCCCTATACAAGAAGAGGCAATACCCATTATCGCTTCTGGGTCAGACCTTGTGGGACAAGCCCATACAGGTACAGGAAAAACAGCAGCTTTTGGTTTGCCTATGATGGACAAATTAGCCAAAGGTGAAATTGAACGTGCATTGGTGATTACACCTACAAGAGAATTAGCCACACAAGTAGCTGATGAGCTGTATCATTTAGGACGTTTTGCAGGTATTAGAACATTGACCGTCTATGGTGGTGTAGGGTATGGAAGACAAATTGCACTCATTCATAAAGGTGTACAAATCGTTGTTGCCACACCTGGAAGACTAAAAGACCTTTATAAAAAAGGAAAAATAGATGTTTTCAATCCTGAAATAGTCGTATTAGATGAAGCAGATGAAATGCTTGATATGGGATTTTTGGAAGAGATAAAAGAGATTTTTGAGTATATCCCACAAAATAGACAAACATTGCTTTTTTCAGCAACGATGCCAGAGCCTATCAAAGAACTGGCATCCAATATCTTGTATCAGCCAAAATTTATCTCTGTAGTAGGAGAGGATGAAACGACCAACAATATCATAGACCAACGTTATTATATGATTAATGAAAATCAAAGAGATGAGGCATTGGTTAAACTCCTTGAAACAGAAGAAACCAACAAATGTATCGTCTTTTGTCGTATGAAGCGTGAAGTAGATAGATTGGCAGAACATCTTCAAGCTTTAGGATTTAATGCAACAGGATTGCATGGTGACTTAGAGCAGATAGACAGAGAGAGAGTTATCAAAGCCTATAGACGTGGAGAAAGCAAGATAATGGTAGCCACAGATGTAGCAGCTCGTGGACTCGATGTGAAAGATGTGACGCATGTCTTTAACTACCATATTCCTTTTGATCCACAGTCTTATGTGCATCGTATTGGTCGTACAGGACGTGCAGGAAAAAGTGGTCAAGCCATTACGCTTGTGACCACAGGAGAATTTCGAGAGCTTCAACGTATCCAAAAAGAAGTAGGGGCAGAAATGCGTCTTGCTACTTTGCAAGGAGGAGATGGACTCGATGATAGAGGACGTGAATATTTAGCAGATGAAATACGTGCCATCTCGATACATAATGATGCCTTAGATATGCTCAGCTACTTGGAAGATATGGATAAAGAACTGTTACTAGAAAAGCTTATTTCTCATCTTATAGAGCAAAAAAAACAGTATATTGGTACACAAATAGGTTTTGACCAAAATACGGTAGATGAGATGATAGAAGGCTATAATGGTGAAAAAAAAGCTACTCGAAATAACAATCGAAGACGAAAACGAAAATAATAACTTTTTTTTAACTAATAACAAGCAAAGTTATTTTAAAATTTGAGTTATATAAACTAGAGAAAGTGAGCGTATATGGAAGATGTTAATTTGATACTTGAGAGTGTAAAGTTTATGATGTTGGGAATGACCGTTGTCTTTGCATTTTTAACCTTACTTATTATCGTTGTAAATATTCAGGCAAAGTTAATTAAGAAATTTTTCCCTGAAGAAATACCCACTGCTTCTACTACACAGCCTCAGGCTAATGAAGCAGAGCATGTTGCAGCGATAATCGCTGCTGTAACTGAATTTAGAAAACAATCATAAAATAAGGTATCGTAAATGGCTAAAAAATATATTGATATAATGGACACAACATTTAGAGACGGATTTCAATCTGTTTTTGGTGGGCGTGTACTTATGGATGACTTTTTTCCAGCAGTTGAAGCTGCGAAAAATGCAGGTATTAATCACTTTGAATTTGGTGGTGGAGCAAGATTTCAATCTTTGTACTTCTATTTACAAGAAGATGCATTTGAAATGATGGATGGTTTTAGAGAAATTGTAGGAAAAGAAGCAAACCTTCAAGTCCTTTCTCGTGGTATCAATACCGTTATGTTAGACACGGGTAGCCGTGAAATGATAGACCTCTTTGCTAAAATGTTCAAAAAACATGGTACAACTACGGTACGTAACTTTGATGCACTCAATGATGTAAACAATTTGGCATTTTCAGCTGAAATGATTAAAAAACATAAGTTAGATCATGAAGTAGTCGTCACAATGATGGACTTACCACCAGGATGTAAAGGTGCACATGATGTAGCATTTTATGAAAAAACATTGAGAAAAATCTTAGATTCTGGTATCTCTTATGATAGCGTATGTTTCAAAGATGCCTCAGGGACGGCGAACCCTCATAAAGTATATGAAACCATTGCAATGGCTAGAAAGCTATTGGGTGATTCTGTACATTTGAGATTACACACACATGAGACAGCAGGGGTCTCTGTAGCTTCTTATCTTGCAGCACTTGATGCAGGAGCCAATGGTATAGATTTGGCCGCATCACCTGTAAGTGGTGGTACATCACAGCCAGATATTTTGACTATGCTTCATGCAACTAAAGGGACTAATTATAATCTAGGTGATTTAAAACTAGATAAAATTTTGAAATATGAAGAGAGACTAAAAGAATGTCTAGCTGAATATATGATTCCACCAGAAGCCACACAAGTTTCTCCTCTTATTCCTTTTTCTCCTATGCCTGGTGGTGCATTAACAGCCAACACGCAAATGATGAGAGACTCGGGTGATTTAGAGAAATTTGACGAAGTCATCGCAGCGATGAAAGAAGTAGTAGAACGTGGTGGTTATGGTACTTCTGTAACACCTGTGAGTCAATTTTACTGGCAACAAGCGTATGCCAATGTTATGTTTGGTCCATGGAAGCAAATTGCTCCTGGATATGGACGTATGGTTTTAGGATACTTTGGTAAAACACCAGTACAAGCAGACAAAGAGATTATGGAATTAGCATCTCAAAAATTGAAGCTAGATCCAACCACAGAAAATCCTCTTGATATTTCAGATAGAGATGAGAAAAAGTCTATCGCTCACTGGACTAAAGTGTTGGAAGAAGAAGGATTAGAAGCCTCTGATGAAAATATTTTCATCGCAGGAGCTTGTGATCAAAAAGGTATTGCGTTCTTGAAGGGTGAAGGCCCTCTCATGATAAGAAAAGGTAAAAATAATTGTAGTGGAGAGAATGAAATGGCAGGAAATTATACAGTAGTAGTCGATGGTAAACAATATAGTGTACAAGTAGCAGAGGGTGAGGGTGATATTCAAATTGCACCATCAACAGTGACAGAGGTAGCCGTGCCTAGTGGACCAGTAGGTGCAGGTTCGGTAGAAATTAATTCACAAACACCAGGAAATGTATGGAAAATACTTAAAAATCCAGGGGATAGTGTCGCTGAAGGTGATATTATTATGATTCTCGAAGCGATGAAAATGGAAATTGATATTACTGCACCACAAGCAGGTAAAATTGCCTCTATCAATGTCAATGTTAATGACTCTGTCGCAGATGCACAACTTTTAGCCACAATGGAGTAAGCATGAAGCTCAAACACCTTTTACTGTCGTTACTATTTGTCTTTTGGGCATCTACTTCTATGGTACAAGCAAGTAGTGAGCCTACAGCTCCTACTGCACCTATCGAAAAAGTAGAAAAGCACTATGAACCAAAAACAATCACACAGCTTTTATCTAGTTTTTGGGAAACTACGGGAATTAATGCCATTATCGATTTAAATGATGGTGAAAAAACGTCAGAACCTAAAGGCGCTAACTATGAAAGAGAAATGAATTGGTTTGAATCTTCTTTGGGTCGTATTATTATGATTATCTTAGTATTCATTCTTTTCTATTTGGCTATTGCTAAAAACTTTGAACCTTTACTTTTAATTCCTATCGCCTTTGGTGGTCTTCTTGCCAATATTCCTCTAGCAGGGATGGGTGGAGAGCATGGTATGCTAGGTATTATTTACAATATGGGAATTGCCAATGAATTTTTCCCTCTTCTGATTTTCATGGGTGTAGGAGCAATGACAGACTTTGGTCCACTTTTGGCAAACCCTAAAACAGCTATCCTTGGTGGGGCTGCTCAGTTTGGTATCTTTGGTTCACTTATTGGAGCAGTTGCGATTGGGTTTTCTTTACAAGATGCATCTGCTATCTCTATTATCGGTGGAGCAGATGGACCAACTTCTATCTTTATTGCCAATAGATTAGCACCTGATATGCTAGGGGCTATTGCCGTTGCAGCCTATTCATATATGGCTCTAGTACCTGTAATTCAGCCTCCGATAATGAAGTGGCTTACTACAGAAGAAGAACGTAAAATTGTCATGAAGACAGGACGAAAAGTACATAGACTTGAAAAGCTTTTCTTTCCTATCATTGTTTTAATGCTTACCATCTTTATCATACCTGAGTCAGCACCACTTATTGGGGCATTTACATTTGGTAACTTTGCAAAAGAGTCAGGTGTGGTTGATAGACTTTCAAATGAGATGCAAAATTCTTTGATTAATGTTGTTACTATCTTCCTTGGTTTAGGTGTAGGATCTAAATTAGCAGCTGATAAATTTTTGGTAGCTGAGACTATGGGGATTATGGTTATTGGTCTTTTGGCTTTCTCTGCTGGTACGGCTGTAGGAGTATTGATGGCTAAGGTTATGAATAAATATAGTAAAGAACCTATCAACCCATTGATTGGAGCAGCAGGTGTCTCTGCTGTCCCAATGTCAGCTAGGGTTGTCTCTAAGGTTGGTTCTGATGCTAAACCAGGTAATATTTTGCTCATGCATGCAATGGGTCCAAATGTTGCAGGTGTGATTGGTTCAGCTGTCGCAGCTGGTGTGTTACTCTCTATCTTCAAATAAAGAGTCGTACAATGCTTTCTCTTTGGAGGAAGTATACATTAGAAAATATAAGTGAATGTGTGTTTTTTAATGTATGCTTTAGCATGTAATAAAGTTAAATGGATATAATTTGTTTAATGTTATAAATATTTGTACAAAAGAGGATACTATGAGTACTAAAATGCCCAACGGACTTAATAATCTAGGTTTAAAAAACATCGGAGATGTTTACTACAATTTGAGTTATGATGAGTTGCAAAAGCACGAAGTAAAAAATGCAGAGTGTAAAATCTCTACAACAGGCACAGCCATGTGTGACACAGGTATCTTCACAGGACGTAGTCCTAAAGATAAATATTTTGTCGATCAATCACCTTCTAATGAAAATATTTCTTGGGGTAATATTAATACCAAAATAGACAAAAAAATCTATGATGAGCTTCTTGATATTACGCTTACACAACTTTCAGGTAAAAATATTTATATCACAGATGTCTATGCAGGGGCTAGTGCAGCTTCTAAGCGTTCTATTCGTTTTATTTCTGAAGTAGCATGGCAAGCACATTTTGTAAAAAATATGTTTATTCGTCCTACAGAGTCTGAATTAGAAAAATTTGAACCTGATTTTACAGTTTATAACGCATGTAAAACAACCAATGAAAAGTATGAAGAACATGGGATGCATTCTGATGTGTATGTACTCTTTAATGTAGAAGAAAATACTTCTATCATCGGTGGTACATGGTATGGTGGTGAGATGAAAAAGGGTATTTTTTCTATGATGAACTACTGGCTACCACTAGAAGGTAAACTTTCTATGCACTGTTCTGCCAATGTAGGGGAAAATGAAGATGTATGTTTGTTCTTTGGACTCTCAGGTACTGGAAAAACTACCCTCTCAACAGACCCTCACAGAGCTTTAATAGGTGATGATGAACATGGATGGGATGACCATGGTGTATTCAATTTTGAGGGTGGATGTTATGCGAAAGTTATTAACCTTGACCCCAAATCAGAACCAGAAATTTATGGGGCTATCGTTAAAGATGCGTTGCTAGAAAATGTGGTTTGTGATGAAAATGGTAAAGTAGACTATGAAGATGGTTCTAAGACAGAAAACACACGTGTTTCTTACCCTATAGAACATATTGTCAATCATAAAGAAGATTTACAAGCAGGGCATCCAAATAATATTATCTTCCTTTCAGCAGATGCTTTTGGTGTTTTACCTCCTGTATCTAAGCTAAATAAAGAACAAGCGATGTATTACTTCCTTTCAGGATATACAGCTAAAGTAGCAGGAACCGAAAGAGGGATTACGGAGCCTATGGCTACATTCTCTGCATGTTTTGGTGAGGCATTCTTACCGTTACATCCTACGGCTTACGCAAAGCTTTTAGGTGAAAAGATAGATAAGCATGAAGTGAATGTATATCTTGTCAATACAGGTTGGACAGGTGGGCCTTATGGTATAGGAAAACGTATGAGTATCAAAAATACAAGAGCATGTATTGATGGTATTTTATCTGGTGCTATCAACCATACAGAGTTTGAGATGCTTGACATCTTTAATCTGGCTATTCCTACTACCCTCACAGGTGTGGATACAGCTGTCCTAAATCCTCGAAATACTTGGGAAAATAAAGAAGATTATGATGCAATGCTACACAAATTAGCTAAAATGTTTAAAGAAAACTTTGCTCGTTATGATGATAACGGTGGAGAATTTGACTACTCATCAGCAGGACCACAAATATAATACTCTTTACTAATGTGCGACGATAGTCGCACACTTTTTACTTTTGACCATTTGGACTTACATATTGATCATTGAGCTTTTGTATCAATGTTCTTCCTTGTGCTTCAAGTACTGCAAGTTTAGCTTTAGTCTTTTTATGCCAACTTCGTCCACCTATACCTACTGTATGTTTCCACCATCGTGTATTGTGTTCTATCGCTTGAGAGATAGCGATGTCTTTTGATTCCCATTTTTTGGCTGCTTTATTTGCAAAAATACTACGTGCCTTGATATGTGTAATCAATAGAAGTATAGAAGAAATACCTGCGATACTCATAAATTGTAAAGGAGAAGTCAAAACATTTGATAAGGCATCAAACTGAGAATGGCTAAAAGCCAATGCTAAAATAATTAAGATTAACATACCTAAATCTGCAAAGAGTACTTTCTTCCACCATAGATGAAGTGCCTCTTTAAGTAAAGGTATTTTCTCTTCTTTCATCTCTTTGGCAAAATTTTCAAGAGATTTAACAATACGATAGGCACGTTCTACACTTACTTGATCCATACGTTCCATAATTTGTGCTAAGTCTGTATCTTTTTTTCTTTTTAGACGCTCTTCTAAGGCTTTGTCTTCTATAGCATTGGCAGCATTTTCATTATAAATAGCATAAAAATTACCTGAGATTAGACCTTCATTTGCCAAAGCTCTTTGCCATGAACCTATGACATCTTCAAGGTTGTCTTCTTTGGCTGATGTGTCTATTTGATTGAGGATATAGAGTACTTTATTGGCATCTTTATGTTCTATCGTTGTAGCAACTAAGTGTTTGAGTGTATCACGCATAGCCCCTGGTTCAGGATGACGTGCATCAAAAAAGACCAAGACCAAATCAGACATTTCTACCATGTGATTGGTAATACGTAAAACACCATCCCTTTGGCTGTCTGCATCAAATCCTGGAGAGTCTATAAGAATTTTCCCTTTTATCTTCTCTGATTTTAATGTTTTGAGTTGTAGATAAAGATTGACACGATTGCCTTCTCCTGGGTCTACTTTATTGACTTCTTTACTGATATTGTAAAAAGGAAAACGAGGGTCAGCATCAAGAGCTAGTCCTGGTAGGGTTACAGGCTCTTCATTGTGACCATAGCATAAGACGGTAAATTTATCATCTACAGCTTGGTTACCACTTTGTTGAATATCTGCTCCCATGTATTGATTGATAAATGTTGATTTTCCTGCTGAAAAAGTACCAAGTATAGAAATCATAGGCCACCATGAAATGTGGCTAGTATAGGTTTCATCAGCGCTAATAAAGCCCATTTTATGTCCTATTGTATCCAAATCTTCATATTTACTAATCACATCTAATAAAATAGGATTCTCTTCTGAGAGATATTCTTTAAGTTTTTCGTATCGTTCTGTAGGCATCATATTGCTTTTCCTTAAAATCTAAAATATACTATATTATTGTACCCTAATGTATTTTAATACATTATATTTAGAGGTCATTTTTTTCGATATTTTACAAGAGTGTAGATATTAATTATAACATGCTATAATAAAGAATATAAATTATCAAATATTTGGGGTAAACTAATATGAAAAGATTAAAAAATATAATAAAAAGAAAGATTAAAAAATTCTCTGTACCACTAGTAATGCTTTTTGTAAGTAGTACGGCACAAGCTTCTTGTGCTAAATTAGCAAAATTTTCGGGCATGAAACAAGCAAACCTAAAAATCATTGTTGAAAAACTTGTAAAGCTAGAGACAACATCAGGTGCCTATGATGTCAAAAATCACCGTTCAGGTGCCTATGGACGTTATCAGATAATGCCTAGTACTGCTACATACTATGCTAAAAAACTAAATATCCCTAAATATTTATGGAAAATATCATACAACCAAGATAAAATTTTTAGAGCAATTATGAGAGACAATATTAAAAGTCTAAAAAAACGTGGTTATAAAGTATCAGCCTTTACACTTTACGCAACACATCAACAAGGAGCAGGTGGATTTAATGCCATTATGAAAAACAAAAAACTTACCAAAACACTTGAAAAAAACTTGCGTCAAAATCTTCCCAAAAAACTAAGCAAAGTCAAAAAGTCAAAACTACGAAGTACATGGATTACTTACTGGAAACATAAATTAGCATAAAATTAAAATACTATTTATAATATGTCATTGTACTACGACCAAACTTTTTACGTTTACTTTGTGTCAGTTTACCGATACTTTGAGGCATGTCTAGATTAGACATATGTTCTACTATCACCATCTCACAAATCTCAGGAGAAATACTTTCTATCAGTGTAATAGTCTTATCGTAAACATCATCCATCCCATCACGAGTAGCAAAGGGAGGGTCGAAGTAAAAGTATGTTTTTACTTTAGACTTTTCTATCATCGTATGAATCATTTCAAACTTTTCAAAGCTATCCCCAAAAAATAGATGAGACTTATAAGGTGCTATCCGTTGAACATTGGCTTCTAGGCATTTGAAGGCAATACGATTATACTCGATGAAGTAGGCTTCATTCGCTCCACGGCTTAACGCCTCTAATCCTATAGACCCCGACCCAGAAAAAACCTCTACAAAGTTTTTGTCTATAATGTCAAACTGTAAGGTATTAAAAAGTGACTCTTTGAGGATACCTTTAGAACTACGAGTCGTAAATATATCAGGTATCTCAATTTTCTTACCCTTATGTGTACCTGCTGTGATGGTTGTTGTAAATATTTTTATTTTTTCTTTCATAAGATGTATTTTATCTAAATTTATAAAACTTGACAAGGATAATCTGTTTTTCATTTCATTTATTACTATATTATTGATAGAATTGTTATTATGTTAATTAAAGTTGTCGTATAAAATAGAAAAGAGACACTATACTATTTTATTCATCAATACTTTAGCCACATTTTTAGAGCTACCATGAGAAAGATAGTTCTTTAACTCTTTGGCTTTTTGGTTAAAAATCGTTTTGTCTGTTTGCTGGTACTCTTTTAGGAGATTATCTACCGTGACATCTTCTTGTAGTATCTCATTGTGTAAGGTACTTTGATTGTGGTGGGTAAGTATAATATTGGCTAAGCCTACTTGTGTGATGCCTAGTAGTCTTGTGCCTACAAAAAAATCTATCTTTTTAGCGATATATACCAAGCTAAAAGGTGTGCCTATGAGTGCAGATTCTAGGGTAGCCGTCCCTGAACATATAAAAGCAAATTCTGAACGTGTTAGTGCTTTATGTGTATCTCTAACAATTTCAAATTCTCTATAGCCTTTGTAGAGTTTGGCAATTTTATGACGGTCAAAAGAGGGGGGAATGACTAAAATAGGACATATATCATTGCCTAGTTTACGTCTGAGTTCTAAAAATATAGGCATTAATCGTGTAATTTCAGATTTGCGACTCCCTGGCATAAAGGCAATGCACCCTTGAACCTTAGATTCATCTCTATGTATATCTATCTCATCAAGCAAAGGATGCCCCACATACCTAGCCTTTCCTTGTGGATAATAGTCTATCTCAAAGGGAAGTATCCCTAAGAGAGTGTCGCAGTACTTTTCTAGGGCTACAGCACGTTTGGGACGACTAGCCCATATCTGGGGTAAGATGTAGTAGATTATCTCTTTATTTGGGTATGCTTTTTTTAGCTTTTTAGCCAAAGGTAGATTAAACCCAGAAGAGTCCATGAGTAGTATCTTATCAGCCTCAGAAGCCAATGCTACCATCTCATCAGCTACTTTAAAAAACCAACGCAATTTTTTGAGTGCATCTACGATACCCATAATAGCCATTTGTGAAATATCATAAAGAGGTATACCTTCTTTGATACTCTTATCAAAAATACCAATAAGCTCAATGCCTTGTGTATGTTTAATCACTTCTTTGAGATGAAGATTAGAGGAAGGTTCTAAGGCTGAGACGAGTATTTTCATAAGGGTTACTTTCTTGTATATGATAAAAGATTATAGCTTAAACTAGATATAAATCATAATTTTCTTAGATTTTAAGTTCAAATACGATAAAAAGAGAAATCATATTGTATTTTAGCTATGATTTCTTACTTTAATTTTAGGATATTTTATGGATTTTTCGTCATTGGAAACGTGGGGCTATTTTGCTGTTGCTTTTTTTGCTTTTGGGGGTTCTTTGTTTATTGTGGCTGCGGCTGGGGTTTTTGCTTATATGGGAAAGATGGATTTAGTGACGGTGTTGGTAGTGGCTACGGTTTCTAATTATTTAGGAGATATGTTTCTTTTTTATCTTGGACGTTATCAAAAAAAGGAGATACAACCTTATTTTGCAAAGCACAAACGTAAGATAGCATTGGCAACACTGATTATGCGTAAGTATGGGATATGGGCTATCTTTATACAAAAGTTTTTATATGGTATCAAAACATTAGTACCACTCTCTATGGCTCTTTCAAAGTATGACTTTAAGAAATTTGGGTTTTATAATATTTTTGCTTCTATTATTTTTGTATGTACGATTGGGCTTTCGGCTTATTATTCGAGTGAAGGTATCATCTCAATGTTTTCTTATATTAAAGAAAATCCATGGATAGCACCTGTGATACTCTTTTCTATCGTTGGGTCGGTATGGTACCTCATGGAGTATATGACAAAGAAGCGTTAGTTGCTTCTTTGAAACTTATATATTTTATCTTGTGAGCCAGTAGATAAGACTTGGGATGTTTTCTATCCCAAAGTAGAGATAGTTTCTGTCTGTCTCATCGCTATTTCCTGCTCTGATGACATATGTTAACCTAAAGATGTCTAAGACATCGACATAGGCATTAAACCCATACGCCGTATCTTTATTGTATAAATCACCTTGGGTATTTGCAAAGAAACTCAATCCCCCTCCTAACTTAAATGTATCATCATACTCTTTAAATGCATTGGTATCTATACGTACAAAATTGGTGGTCTTATCTGCTACAACATAAGACCCTTTTACTTCAAATCCACTAAGAAAATCCATCTTTTCATAGTATATTGCTGTATATCCTAAACTCAAACCACCGTTACTTAAATCAGTAGCAATCTCACTAGGGATAAATTTGAGTGCTGTACGATAATCTTCTAGTCCTTTGTCGTGAGGGACATCTAAAGGAAAAAGTTGCCATCCATTTTTTTCTTTGAGATAGGTACTAGCAGCCCATGCTGTTAAGCTCGTAAGATTAGCAAAACCACTATGGTCTTCATGAATTTCTGCTCTATCATTTTCTATACTTGTTACACGATTTACTATAAATCGTAATGGACGTTTGTGCCAGTTGTCTATATCTTCTTTGGCATGTTGCACAAAACTATTATTCTGTGTTTTAAGATAACGCATATCTAGTTTACTAAGGAATGCTTTAAAATCATCTGTTTCATAACGTTTTGCATCGGTTTTTTCTATATTAAAAGCATTATAAATAGCAGAAAAACGATTGGTTATTTTGGGTTTACTATGGTGAAATTCTGTATTTAAAAAGAGTGTATAGGCTTGTAATGCTTCAGAGCCTTGTGCCATGTGTAGTGATTCTTTAAGAAAGTTCATTACATCAACCTGTGTCATCGCAGAAAATTTTTCTGGATACTGACGTTGAAAAGCATTTGATAAATGATATATAGCATCATAGACACCGACATAGTAGTCATAGATACGAAAGTTTTGGTCTAAAAATGCCCCAAAATGCCCTAAGTATTTACCTGTAATAGGATGGTAGCGTGAAGAGAGTACTAATTTTTTATCGCTATCTCCTCTAA
This sequence comes from Sulfurovum sp., assembly GCA_027062365.1. Classification (GTDB taxonomy): domain Bacteria; phylum Campylobacterota; class Campylobacteria; order Campylobacterales; family Sulfurovaceae; genus Sulfurovum. The sequence goes on along the minus strand of JAMOTK010000050.1, from coordinate 53,537 downwards.
AATTTTGATTGATAGCTTCATAGAGTTTCATCGATTGCATAATATCAAAACTACTAAATACAGGCATAAGATTGGTTTGGATAAATCCTAAGGGTATCTCTTCTTTGGCATCAATATCTTCTACCTCTTTCTCTTTTCGCATATTGCTAGGGTCCATAAAGAAAAAAGTCGAAGCCTCAGCACTTAGTGCTATTGCCAAATCTAAAGGTACATTATCATAGATTCCACCATCGATAAAGTAGTTGGAGTGCTTAATGCCTTTATATTCATAATCAAGTTTTACTTGTTGAAACGCCCCAGGGAAAGCCCCCGAAGCAAAAAGAAGAGTGACAAGCTTTTGTCTGTCTTTGTCTATATCAGGGATGGAGAGGTAAAAATCTCCTGTATCAGGTAAAGGTTTATTGATTACGATACCTTTACCATTTTGCTCTTTAAAGGCTAACGGTACAGAAAAGTTTTGATTTTTAATTTTGATACCATGTATTTTTTCGATGATAGGCTTGACCTTGGTGACTGAAACGCCTAGAGGTACTTCACAGCCTTTTTTAAAGATAGGCTTTTTCATGTGTTTGATGATTTTTCTACCTTTGGATTCTAAGCCTTTACGGGTAAAGAGAGAACTTTTATTTTCGGGGTCTTTTCCTTTGATAATCAAATCTTCTATGCCTAGATTCACCCATGTTTCATAAAAAAGATTGTCATCAATGCTATTGTGTAAAGGTATAGAATCTTTTTGACACCAATACATAGCAGAGAGCAAAGCATTGATAGACCCAGCAGATGCACCTGCTACAGATTTGAGGTATGGATTGACTAAGGTACTGTTATTTTTAATATCTGATAGTAGTTTGATAACAGCCCAATTATACCCAGCTTCATAGGCACCTAAACTGACCCCACCAGAGATAATGAGTGAAAAGTTTATATCTTTACGTGTGTTATTGTCTTCAGCATGAAGCCCTCCAAATAAAATAGAGACGAAAAGAATAATCTTAAAGAAATTATACATTACTTTTCTTTTCTAGTGTTCGTTTTCTTTGTTTTAAAAATTTTTCAATACGTCTAATGCCCTCACGTATGGTAGTCATATCTGTAGCAAATGAAAATCGAAAGTATCCCTCTGACCCAAAGCCTATACCTGGGACAACTGCTACACCAGTGCTTTGCAGTAACTCTTCACAAAACTGCAAAGAATCATTAGAAATATCTTTAATATTGACAAAAAGATAAAATGCACCTTGGGGTTTGAGTACGGAGATACCATCAAGCTCATTAAAAAGCTCTACAGCTTCTGTAGCACGAGACTCAAACGCTCTTCTCATGCTTTCTATCTCTGTATCTACTTCTCCCAAAAGGGCAGGTATCGCTGCTTTTTGTGTAATAGAATTGATATTCGAAGTACTTTGGCTTTGGAGCTTATTCATCGCAGAAATGAGTTCTTTATTTGGGGTTGCCAAATATCCAAAACGCCACCCTGTCATGGCTACAGATTTACTAAGACCATTGATAGTTACCGTACGTTGATACATATCTTCAGAGATACTAGCAGAGGCTACAAAATCGATACCATACACAAGTTTCTCATACATCTCATCTGAGGCTACGATAATATCTGTACCTTTAAGCACTTCAGCCAATGCTTTTAACTCTTTTTTAGAATAGACTGAACCTGTGGGGTTAGATGGTGTGGTCAAGATAAGCATTTTTGTCTTCGCTGTAATCGCCTCTTGGAGTTGGTCAGCTGTAATTTTGAATCCACTACGTTCATTGGTATCTATAGTAATAGGTACAGCCCCTGCGTATTTGACTAGTTCAGGATAGGTAACCCAATATGGTGCAGGGATGATGACTTCATCTTGGGGATTGAGTGTGGCTTGAAAGAGATTAAAAAGTGATTGTTTTGCACCATTACTCACGATAATATCTGACGACTCATAACTTAGATTGTTATCTCTTTTGAGTTTGATCGCAATGGCGTTGAGTACTTCAGGGATACCAGCTACGGCTGTATAGCGTGTGAATCCATCATTAATAGCTTTAATCGCTTCATTTTTGATACCTAGAGGGGTAGAAAAATCTGGCTCTCCTGCTGCAAAAGAGAGTATATCTCTTCCTTGAGCTTTTAAGTCACGAGCAAGTGAAGAGATAGCAATAGTAATAGAGGGAGAAAGAATTTGTATGCGATCGGAGAGAATCATTAAAAACCTTTGGTAATTAGAATACAATAATTATAGCAAAAAGTGCTTGATAAATGACTAATATTTTGTTATGACTTTCATAAAAAAAACTTTAATCCATACTATGAATGAAATTATCATAAATTTCATCTAAATCATGGTCTTTTTTCTTTATCATAGATTGTTTGCCTTGTGGTAGGGCTTCTTCTAGTACTTCGATACGTTTGATAAGATATTCAAAAATCTCTTTGTTGACATCGGGTATTTTATTGTGGCTTAGTGGGGTTTTGTCGTAGCCTCTTTTGATAATACGTGCAGGAATCCCCACAGCAGTACAATCAGCAGGGACATTTTTGACCACCACAGAGTTCGCTCCTACTTTGGAGTTTTTACCTATGGTGATATTGCCCAAGATTTTAGCTCCTGCTCCTATGACTACATTGTCTTCTAGTGTAGGGTGGCGTTTGCCTTTGCTAGTACTTACCCCTCCTAGTGTCACTTGTTGGTAGATAATGACATCATTACCGATAATAACCGTTTCTCCAATAACCACACCTACCCCATGGTCTATAAATACCCTATGACCAATTTGTGCAGCAGGGTGTATGTCTATTACTGTCAAAAACTGCCCAATAGCAGAGATAAAACGTGGTAAAAAACGTAATCCTAGATTATAGAGCTTATGGGATATACGATGAAAAAATAATGCCCATAACCCAGGATAGTTAAAAAAGAGTTCAAAGCTAGAGTGTAGAGCAGGGTCATTTTTCTTGACATTGGTAAAATCTTCTTTGATGAGGCTAAATATATTCACAGTTGCTATGTCCTTTATTATTCATTATTGGCTTGAATCGTTTTAAGATAGCTATTTTCACTTAAATAAAGATAAAGTTTACTTAAAAGCACTTCTTTTTCTTTATCATTAATAGAGAGTGATGCTTGAATACGCTCTTTGAGTGTTGTGTCTATCATTTCTACATCATAGTCCAAATCTTCTAGTACATCCATAAGATTTTGTGCTTCTATGAGATGCTCTATCTTATACTCACCTTTGTCATCAAAGGTAATAACGGCTTCACTAGGATGGGTAAAAAGGTTGTGTTTCATCCCCAATATTTCTTGGTACGCCCCTGTAAGAAAAAAGCCCAAAAAATACTCTTCTTTACTCACATCAATATCATGTAGATACAGAGGTAACTCAGGCTTAAACCCTATCTCTCCATCACTATCACAGGTAATATCCCAAATACTAGCAGGATTACTAGGCTCAATATCAAGCTTATCCAAAGGCACGATAGGAAACTGCTGTGCCAACCCCCAAAAATCAGGTAAAGATTGAAAGGTAGAAAAATTGACAAGGTATTTTTCTTGGATACGGTCTTGAAGTTTTTTGAGTTCGTTATTCCCTTGGGTTTGAAGTAAGACTATTGATTTTTTGATAATGAGATTGACCAATATCTCTGTATTGGAACGGTCTTCTAAATCAATGTATCCCAAATCAAAAAGTGTCAGTAAACTCTCCATGTGGTCAAGCGTATCATGGAGATACTCACGTGCATGTTTGGGTGTCAAAGAGCGATACAAATCATGTAACTCTTCTATAAGAGGTGGATTTTTCTCTTTTAGACGTAAGCCTTTTTCATGATACTCTTGTGAAAAAAGCTCCAACACAGGAGCAATTAGCACACTATGAGAAGCTGCGATGTAACGCCCTGATTCGGTAAATATATCAGGTTCTTCTACTCCTTTACTTCGTGCAATATCTTGCATGAGGTAGACCACATCATTGGCAAATTCTTGCAAGGAGTAGTTACGTTCTTGTTTCCCCTCATGTTGGCTATACTCTACAGCTAACCCCCCACCGATATTGATAGCACCCAAGGAAGTAGCCCCTCGTTTTTTGAGTTCGGCATAAATGTTTCCTGCTTCACGTAAGGCTTTTTTCAGAGGGGCTATATCTCCCATCTGTGAACCTATATGAAAATGAACCATCCACAAATACTCTAATAAATCTTCTTTCTTAAGCATCTCATACGCTTCGAGTAACTCTGTTGAGGTCAATCCAAACTTAGAAGAATATCCACCACTTTTTGCCCAGATACCAATACCCGAACTATGCAAACGAATACGCATACCTATCTTAGGTGAGAGCGTATTATGCATAGAAGCATTGAACTCTTTGTGTATCTGTATAATTGTTTTTAACTCTTCTAGTCCTTCTATGGTTATCGTAATGTCATGCCCCATATTGGAAGCAATAAAACAAAGAGAAATCATCTCTTTATCTTTAAACCCATTGACCGTAATAGGTGCGCCTATAGGGGTCTGGGTCATGGCGATAATAAGCTCTGCTTTTGACCCAGCTTCTAGTCCATAGTGATACTCTTTAGATACAGCAATAAGAGACGATACAAAATTAGGAAATTGATTGACTTTGAGAGGAAATACAGCATGAAATGAACCTGTATACCCAAAGGTTTTTCTAGCAGTCTCAAATGTATCAAAAAGGGTTTTAATTTGCTTTTTGATAAGATGAGGAAAACGCAAAAGTAAAGGACCTTTATACCCCTGTTCTCTCAATGCCTTGGTAATACTCAACAACGAAGGCTCAGAAGCATAATTGACATGAATCAACCCCTCTTTGATAATAAAATTATCCTCACCCCAAATATCTAACCCAAAGTGCTTCATCATGCTACCTTACCAAATAATTTTAATGATTATAGCTAAAATATCTTGACCTTATAAATCACAGCATACATAAGTGGTACATAATATAGATTGAGGATAGTTGCCCATGCTACGCCAAAACCTAAGCTAATTGCCATGGGTTGGAGGATGAGGGCTTGTCCTGAGGCAAAGAACATAAGAGAAGAGAGTCCTAATACTGTAGTGATGGAGGTGAGTAGTATAGGGCGTAATCGCATACCTGCTTGTTTAGCTACAGTGCTGTGGTCTTTTCCTTTTTTGATGAAGTCTAACATGATGAGACCATCATTGACAACAACCCCTGCCAATCCTATCACACCCATCATACCAGGCATGGTCATATTGATACCCATGAGGTATGTCCCTAGTAATGCTCCAAAGAGTGAAAGAGGGATGGTCGAGAGGATGATGAGTGGGAGGATGAGAGAATTGAACATCCATACTAAGGTAATAAAGATAAGAAAAACAGCGATAAGTAGGGCTTCACTCATCTCTTTTTTGAGTTTGTTGTTTTCTTTTTCTTCGCCTTTGATGATGATTTTGATGCCCTCTTGTTCTAAGGTATCTAATAGAGATTTGAGTTCTTTCATAACTTCTACGGGGGTAATAATCTTTTTTTCTACACGTGCAAAGAGTGAGCGTACTTTTTCGCCATCTTCTTTAAATATCTTAACAAAACTTTTTTGATAGCTAAAGTCACATATATCTGCTAGCCGTACACGTCTACTTCCATCGGGGGTGCTGAGTTGGAAGTTGTTTAGAGCCGTTATATCTTGTTTGTAGAGGTCTTCTATCTTGACACGGATTAAGCCTGTGTCATTGAACATTTTCCCATATTCTGCTTTGAGAAATGCACCTCTTAGGGTGGAGGTTACAACAGCTTCACTAAAGCCTAAAGATTGTCCATATTCATTGACACGGAGTTTGAGTTCACGTTCTCCTATGTTGGCATTGTTAGCAACCTCTTCTACACCTTTGATAGCAGAGAGTTTTTCTGAAACTTTTTGCATCGCTTGGAGCATTATATTTTTATCTTTATGCTCGAAGCCTATCTCTATATCATTGGATACTATCCCTGCTTGTTGTACATAGACGTTGAACTCTTCATAGATTTTTTTACCATTGATTTCTTTATCTTTTAAGGTATTGACAATCTTTTCTTGTATCTCTTTGGCTAAGTCTTGTGATAGGGTATAGCGTATCATATCAGAGTCATCATACTCCAAAGAAAAGATAGGATTGATATTTTTATCAAAGAAATTTTCTGGGGCTTTTTCGTGCAAATTGATAAAGATTTGAAAGAGGTTTTCGCCTACTTCAAAGCTTTGGTCTTTGTTGAGTTTGAAGCCTATAATGGAAGTCACCGAGTCCATATCTTTGCTTTTGAGTAACTCTAAGAGGGCTTCTTCTATCTGTGTGACATATACTTCTGTCTCTTCTAGGTTATTGTTGATGTCTATTTTTCCGTTGAGATAGATTTGTTGGGCATCAAATTCGGGAAAAAGTTGGAACTTTGTGACCGACCCCACGGCGATAGTTCCCCCTATAATAGCCGAAACTAGTAGCAAAAGAGAAGTCTTTTTGTAGTTTAAAAGTATCATAATAAAATTTTCGTACCATGCGATAAACTTTGTCCAAAATCTATCATCGTGCTTGTGGGCTGTGAATGTCCCCATAGAAAAGAACTCTTTGGCATGAAGAGGCAAAAAATAAAACGCTTCAAACAAAGAAGAGAGGAGTAAAACCGAAATCATGATAGGCAATACTTGCATAAAAACCCCCATCTTTCCAGACATCATAAGTAGAGGTAAAAAAGCAAAAACAGTAGTAAGTGTAGCCGTGATGACAGCAGGGAGCATCTCTGTTGCTCCATCTATGGCGGCATTTGTGGGGGTCTTGCCCATTTCCATGTGTCGGTAAATATTTTCTGCGACTACTATGGCTTCATCTACGAGCATCCCTAAGGCTATCAATGCCCCTAAAAGTGTGAGCATATTGAGACTATAGCCAATGAGGTCAGCAAAGATAAGGGTAATCATAAAACTAGCAGGTATCCCTATGGCTACGACCATCGCGATACGGACATTCAAAGAAAGCAACAGAGCCAAAAAGACAAGGATTAATCCAAATAAAATATTGGAAGAGACCAAATTAAGACGGTTTTTAATCCATACAGAGGTATCGGTATAGGCTTTAAAATGTATATCTTTATATTTTTTATTAAACTCTATGAGTATCTCTTTTATCTCTTTACTCAAAGCAATGGCATTGCCTTCTTTGCTTTTGTTGATATTGAGTGAAAGGTTTTGTTTGCCATTATAATGAGAGATTTGTATAGGGGCAGCTAAGGCATACGATACTTTGGCTATATCTTTGAGATAAAAATGTTTAGTGCCTACGGTTAAGAGTGTATTGCCTAACATAGTGGCATCTTTTTCACCATTGATAGTTGAGATATAGAGGTGTTCCCCTTGACCATCGAGTGTACCTGCTGGGAAGATACTAGAGATATTGGAGATAGCCCTATAGAGTGATATTTTATCTATATCATAGGCATCTAATTTCTTTTGGTCTATCTGTATGAGTACCTCTTCATCGGTATCCCCACGCAACTCTATACTGCTTAAGGCATCAATGAGACCTAGTTTACTTTTGAGGGTATTTCCTGCTTCTATGAGTGCTTTTTTTTCTATATCTCCAGAGATTGCCACAAGTAAGAGAGGATAATCTTGTATCATCACACGTGCCAAAGGCTCATCCATATCAGAGGGTATATCACGCTTGGTTTTGGCGATAATATCTTTGACATCGGCTAAGACGGTTTGAGAATCTTCTCCAGATTTGATGTCTGCTTGTATGCTAAAGCTACCATTTTGGATACTGGTATAAATGGTGTCTATCTCTGAAAGACTTTTGACCTCATCTTCTATGGCATTGACTATCATCTTGTCTAAGACATCAGCACTTGCACCTACATAGCCCCCTTGTATAGAGATAACATCAAGAGCCGAAGGAGGGAAAATCTCTTTGGCAATATTTTGATATGCCAAAAAAGAAAGCACGAGCATAAATAGCATAAATATATGGTTGATAATGGGCTTTGTTACAGCAAAACGTATAAAGTTTCTCATCTCTTAATCATTTAATCATTGGCTTGTATGGTAAAGATAGTATCTGTAACTCTGTGTTTAAAAGTAAGGGCTTCTACATTTTCTTCGAGCATAATTTTTTCTATTTTTAAGGTAGAGACTTCTTGTTGTACCTTATTGACTACTTTAGATTGATAATAGATTTGATTGGCTAGATAAATCTTCACTGAAGCTAAAATCAAGACAATAGCCATAGACATCATCACCACAGAAAACATACCCAAAGTGATACCATTGGGTGGATTCTTTTTAGTATTAGGCATCTTTATTGAACCTAAAGCTTCTTAGTTTTGCCGAACGGCTACGTGGATTGAGGTGTAATTCTTCTTTGGTAGCTGTGGTGGGTTTGGAAGAGAATGCTTTGCCTATGGCATGGTTTTTGCCACAGGTACAACGCATAACTAAGGCATCACAGATACAAGCACTCGACCACTTTTTAAAACGATTTTTGACCAATCTATCTTCTAAAGAGTGAAAAGAGATAAGTGAGACTACCTCATTTTTGTGATGCTGTTTTTCTAGGGCATCGAGTAAGCCCTCTATCTCACCTAGTTCATTGTTCACTTCGATACGAATACCTTGAAACATCAGCGTAGCAGGGTGTATCTTACCCCCTGCTGGGATGACAGATTTGGCTATCTCACTTAGCTCTTTGGCACTTTGTATGGGGGCTATGGCTCTACTTTCTATGACAGCACGAGCAAGAGCTTTATATAAACGTACTTCACCATAGGCATCAAAAATATATTCTAGTTTGTCTTGTGGGTATTCGTTGACCACTTGATAGGCACTGAGACTAGCCGTGGCATCCATACGCATATCTAGGGTATCTGAATGAAAAGAAAAACCTCTTTGCTTTTTGTCAAGCTGTAAAGAAGAGACACCAAAATCTGCTAATACTGCCATAATGGGACGCTCTTGTAAAAGAGGAAATACCGTGGCAAACGTGCCTTTATATAAAGTACTTCTCTTTGTAAAAGGTTCTAATCGTTGCTTAGAAAATATTAATGCCTCATCATCTCTGTCTATGCCTATATGTTTGAGATGGGTATATTGTTTTAACATTTCTGAGCTATGCCCAGCGTAGCCTAAGGTACAATCTACAAAATAACCTGTGTCCACATCCTTAAAACTTTTTAAGACTTCTTCTAAAAGTACGGGTACATGAGGTATTTGCATGGCTATCCTTTATTTTAATTCATGTTATAATAGCGAAATAATCCTAATTAAAGGTTTTTCATTCATGGATAAACATCTTATTGATGACATTAAGCATGTCTCTCTTTCACTTTTTAACAAAAACTTTTTTGGCGTGTATCATGGTTCTATCTCTGCACGTATCTCTACCAATAGCTTTATCATCAACAGTAAAGATACGATTTTAAATGAAGTGACCGAAGAATCATTGGTACGCTTAGACTGTCAAAAACGTGACTACCGTTGGAGTATGGCAAATGCTGATGTGCATATCCACGAGCATATTTATGAGACCATACCCAATGCCAAATACGTCTCTTATACGATGCCACCGTATGCTACAGCGTATTCACTAAAACATGGTAAAGTCTCTCCACAAGACTTTTTTGGCAAAAAGATTTTAGGGGATATACTGGTCTATGACCCCAAAAGTATAGATGATTGGCTAGAACGTGCCCCTTATGAGATACCTCAATTTTTTCAAAAGCATGATACGCATTTGTTACTCATCAAAGGCTTTGGGGTCATCTCTTATGATAGAGATATTGGCGAAATGGCAAAAAAGATTTCTATCTTAGAAAACTCTTGTAGACTTTTGGCACTTTCTGCCAATATTTAACACTTAGGATACTTATGCAAAAACTTATAACACTTTTGGCTCAAAAGACCACACTAGATGAAAATCAAATCAAACAGATACTCATACTCTTGGATAAAGGAGATACTATCCCTTTTATTGCACGGTATCGTAAAGAGTTAACAGGAGGGGCTGATGATGAACAACTTCGTACCTTTTATGACATATATCTCTCTTCCAAGCGACTTTTAGAACGTAAAGAAGAGATACTTCATATCTTAAAAGAGAGAGAACTCTTAGACTCTGGGCTACAAAGTGCTATAGCCAATGCCAGTACGATGACACGCTTAGAAGATATATATAGACCTTATAAAGAAAAGAAAAATACGAAAGCTTCCATTGCTATAGCACAAGGATTAGAACCTTTGGCAAATATTTTAGCATCTGCTAAACTTTCTAAAGAAGCTTTTATGGCTGAAGCAAAAAGATTTGTCAAAGGAGAGGTAAAAGATGTGGCAGGGGCTTTGGGTGGCGCACAATATATCTTAGCTGAGCGTTATGCTGATATGCCTAAAGAGCGTGAAGTCCTTAGAGAGATGATACAACGTCATGGTATGCTAGAGGTAAAAAGTACTAAAACCTTTGCTGAGAATGGTGCATACAAAAATTATAAAAGCCATTGTGAAAAAGTAGCATTTGTCCCTTCTCATCGTTATTTGGCTATCAAGCGTGGAGAGAAAGCCAAAGAACTTTCTGTAAAGATGACTATTGATGTGCAACGCTACCTTGATACACTCAAAAAATACAAACTAAAAGCATGGATGGGAAGCAGTCAAAATTTATTGTTTGATGCGTATAAAGATGGGTTTAAACGTTTGCTTTATCCTTCTATAGAGAGAGAAGTATTTGCTTTGCTCAAAGTACGTGCTGATACGTCTGCTATCTCTGTCTTTGGTCAAAATTTAACACAACTGTTTATGACTCCTCCTGTGGTAGGAAAAGTACTTTTAGGTGCAGACCCTGCGTACAGAACAGGGTGTAAACTAGCCGTCATAGATGAAAATGGTACTTATCTAGCACATGCTGTTATCTACCCTGTACCTCCACGTGATGAGTATGAGAAATCTCGTGATGTAGTCGCTAAAATGGTCAAAAAATATAATATCAAAGGGGTAGCCATAGGCAATGGTACTGCGTCCAATGAAACACAAGCCTTTTTTGCTAAGCTCAATGAAGAGGGGTTTGATTTACCCTATACAGTCGTATCAGAAGCAGGGGCTTCGGTCTATTCGGCTTCGGCTATCGCAGCACAAGAGTATCCTGATTTGGATGTGACCATTCGAGGGGCTATCTCTATCGTGGGTAGGGTACGTGACCCCATGGCTACCTTGGTCAAGATAGACCCAAAATCTCTAGGCATAGGACAGTATCAGCATGATGTTGACCAAAAGCTTTTGGAACGTAAGCTTCATGAGGGGGTAGAAAGTTTGGTCAATGCCGTGGGTGTAGATGTCAATTCAGCATCAGCCTCTTTACTCTCTTTTGTTGCAGGTATTGGGATGAAAGTGGCACAAAATATTGTGACACATAGAGAAAAAGAGGGAAAGTTTCAAAGTAAAAGTGCACTACTCAAAGTCAAAGGCTTAGGGAATAAAGCCTATGAACAATCAGCAGGATTTTTACGCATACGAGAAGGAAAAAACCTTTTTGACAACACAGGCATACACCCAGAGAGCTATGATGTAGCCCAAAAATTGGCTCACTATGATGAGGTAAGCGATACCAAAGAAATAGCCCACAAATTGGGGATAGGAGAGCTAACGCTCAAAGACATCATCAAAGAATTAGCCAAACCAGGGTTTGATCCTAGAGAAGAGCTACCTGCTATCCCATTTAGCGATAAATTGACCGATATTGCGATGCTACATGAGGGCAGTATCGTCTCTGGTATCGTACGAAACATAGCAGACTTTGGAGCATTTGTAGATATAGGACTCAAAAATGATGGTATGATTCATATCTCTCAAATGAGCCAAAAACGTATCTCTCATCCCCTAGAAATACTTAGTGTCAACCAATATTTACCACGCATAGAAGTCATCAAGATAGAAAGAGACAAAAATAAAGTAGGATTGAGCTTGAAAGAGGTTTAAGTGAAATAGTACTACATTTACCAAAATAAGCTATAATTTTAAATATTATAAGAAAAAAGGAAATTTGTATGAAAAAAATAGTATTTGGATTACTTTTTGTGGGTACGATGTTGATGGCTGAGTTGACGCATGTTTGGTCGACACCTAGTTTTGTGGATAAAAAGATAAAAATTATTGATATACGTACACCAGCAGAGTGGAAAGAAACGGGTATTATCAAGGATTCTTATACGATTATGTTTTTTGATGAAGCAGGTAATTTTGATGTAGAAATGTTTTTAAAACAATTAGATATGGCTGTGGGTAAAGATGAAACGTTTGCTCTTGTGTGTCGTGTCGGGTCTCGTACGGGGATGGTTTCAGAATTTTTATCTGAAAAATTGAACTATAAAGTCATCAATCTCAAAGGTGGAATCATGAAAATGATACATGAAGGGTATAAAACAGTACCATATATACAGTAATATCTCCAAATAGTGTCAAACTTGATTGACATTGACTCAACCTTTTTGATATAATTTATCTATATATAAAATAAAATTATTATTTAGGATAAAATATGTCAAAAAGTTTATACGAAACACTCGGTGTGAGCGAACAAGCCTCTGCTGATGAAATCAAAAAAGCATATAGAAAACTCGCAAGAAAATATCACCCCGATATAAATAAAGATGAATCTGCTGTAGATAAATTTAAAGAAATTAATGCTGCGTATGAAGTACTTTCTGATAACGATAAAAAATCACAATATGACCAGCATGGTGATGCTATGTTTGGTGGTCAAAATTTTCATGATTTTGCTCAAGGGCAAGGTGGTGGTGTAGATTTAGATGATATACTACGTCAGATGTTTGGAGGAGGAGGTGGCTCTTCTGGAGGACAAGGGGGCTTTGGAGGCTTCGGTGGACCTAACTTAGATACACAAGCACGTATCTCTGTACCTTTTATGGTCTCGATTAGAGGAGGAAAACAAAGTGTTTCTGCCAATGGAAAAAGCTTTGACATCAAAATACCAGCAGGGATAAAAACAGGTGAAACCTTGCGTGTGAGAGGTAAAGGAAAGCAGTATCAAGGACAAGCAGGTGACTTGCTCATACAAGTAAATATTAGTGACTCTGATGAGTATGAAAGAAAAGGGGATAATCTTTACAAAACCTTTGATGTGCCTCTTAAAGAAGCCCTTTTTGGTGGTAAAATCGCTGTAGAAACACCAGAAAAAGAGGTGGCTCTTAAAGTACCAAAAAATACTAAAAATGGTCAAAAGTTTAGACTCAAAGGCAAAGGGGTTACGGATAGAAAGACGGCTATGAATGGTGATTTATATCTTGTAGCCAATGTGGTCTTACCTGATGTAGATAGTCTTGATGATGAACTCAAAGAGATACTAGAAGCACAACTATAGGACAAAGGAGTAACGATGCACGGCTATGATGAACCTGTTTACCTTATCTCTGTAGTGGCTACCATGCTAGAGATTCATCCACAGACACTAAGACAGTATGAGAGAGAAGGGCTAGTAGAGCCATCTCGTACTCAAGGGCGTATGCGTTTGTACTCTCAGCGTGACATAGAACGTATGAAGATGATATTGCGTTTGACACGTCAAATGGGGGTCAATTTAGCAGGTGTAGATATTGTCTTGAAACTCAAAGAACAGATAGATACAATGCAAAAAGAGATAGACCAACTCAAAGCAGAACTCTCTAAGGTCAACCGTAATGGCTCAGTGCATAGTAGTAAGTCTTTGGTAACTACAAGTGCTTATGATATTATTATTTTTAAGGATTAATGCATTATGAAACATCAAAATCATTATCTATATTTTCAAAAACAAATACTTTTAATGATTTTTCTTTCTCTTATCCCTGGGATCGTATATGTAGTCTTTGGATATATATATGATGTTTTTTTACCTGCAATATTATGGTATGTGGCCGTATGGATGACTGCGTTGTATGGGGTAATACTATATATATGGTTCGCTACACATAAGATGGAAGAATCAGAATTATCTCGATGGTACAAGCATCTTATCGCTTTTATGTATATTATCTTTCTTCTATGGACTGTTATCTTTATGCTCTATTCTACAGAAGTAAAACACCATTTACATTATATTGCTATCTTTACACAACTAGGTGCTTCGGTTGTAGCTTCAGCACTTTTATTCTCTGAACGTAAAATATTTATCCCTATATTATTGATTTTGATGCTACCTTTAATTGGCTATTTCTTTTTGGTAGCTACATGGTATGGATATGTGTTGTCTTTGTTTTCTATTATCTTTTTGGGGGTACTCATCTATGCTTCAAACAATACCTATATGCTTATCCAAAAAAATTATTATCATGCCCAACATGATGCCTTGACAGGTCTGTATAATAGACGATACTATATGGAATATATGCAATTCATGCTAGACAGATTGGCATTAAACCATAAAAAAGCATATATATTGTTAATTGATTTAGACTATTTTAAATCGATTAACGATTCTTTAGGACATGATATGGGAGACAAAGTTTTACAAGAAGTTGCTTCTCGTATCAAAAATACTTGTGAGCTTTCACATTTTATCGCACGTTTAGGTGGAGATGAATTTATTGTAGTGAGTAAAGATATAGACCAAGAGGAATACGCTCAACAAAAAGTGATTGGCTATGCTGAAAATTTACTAGCTATCCTCAAAGAACCTTATATCATCGATGGACAGCATCTATATTTGAGTGCAAGTATTGGTGTGAGTCAAATAGATACAAATTTTTCTCATTCAAATAATTTTTTGAAAGAAGCAGATATTGCTATGTATGAAGCCAAAAAAGCTGGTAGAGATGGTGTGATTACCTTTTCTAAAGAGTTAGAAGAATCGGTCAATAATACCCTAGTCATCAAGCAAAAGCTTTATAATGCCCTACATGATAAAAAAATATATTTGAACTATCAAGTACAAGTAAATAAAAATCAAGAAGCGATAGGCTGTGAAGTATTGGCACGTTGGGATGATGATGATTTAGGCATAGTCCCTCCTGATAGTTTTATCCCTATTGCTGAAAAAACAGGACTTATTATCGAACTAGGTGCCTATATCTTACTAGAGACTTTCAAAACGATAGACGAGTGGCATGAACGAGGCTTAAAAATAGCCTACATCTCTATCAATATCAGTGTAAGACAACTATTTTACAGTACATTTATAGAAGAGATAGAATCTCTTATGCAACAATATGTACATCCCAAGAATACTATAAAAATCATCTTTGAAATTACAGAAAGTATCTTAGTCTCAGATGTAGAAAAGGTTACAGATATTATGTTAAGACTTAAAGCATTAGGTATTATATTTTCTATGGATGACTTTGGTACAGGATATTCTTCTTTGAGTTATCTCAGAAATCTACCTATTGATGAGCTTAAAATAGATAAACTTTTTATCAATCATTTACTAGAGAGTGAAACAGACAAAACCATGGTACGTACCATGCTCTCCATTGCTAAAAACTTTTCTTTAAATGTCGTCATAGAAGGCATAGAAAATGAAGAACAATTTATATTTTTATCACAATATCATTGCGATGTCTTCCAAGGCTACCATTTTTCCAAACCTCTGAGCAAAGAGAAATTTGAAGAGAGATACCTTATTAAAATGTAGGGGTAGAGCCGTGTCTCTACCCTTGAATGCAAATAAAATTGTGTTTGTGAATGCAATAGTTGTTTGGTATATCAAGGGCAGACACATGGGTCTGCCCCTACTTTTTTTAAGTAAAACAATGTTACAATTTTACCCACAATACCCACAATACCCACAATACCCACAAAAGGCATAGTCATGAAACATACGCTTCACAAACTCTTAATCCTACTCTTTCTCTTTGGCTTCACGATGCAAAGTGCTTCGGCGAATACGGCTTTGACCGATAAGCAACTCCACGCAACACTAAGCATTATCACAAACTTTATACTCTTAGATACAGTGAGCGTAGCACCTACTTTTACAAATGAGTCCAATATCTCTATCAACGAAAATAACTCTTCAGCCCTTACCCTAAATCTCAATAGTCCAAATACCCCTATCACCTATGCCATTAGCGATGGAAACAGTACTCTCTTTGACCTCAATACCACCACAGGAGTAGTCACTTTCCTAAGCCCTCCTAATTATGAATCTGGAAATATACTCTATACCTTTACTGTTACGGCTACAGATAGTAAAGGAGATGAGTTTACGCAAGAGATTACGATACATATTACGAATATAGTAGATGTTGTTGCAACCCTTGTAGGATTAAGTACAGATATAGATGAGATTATTCCCATAGGTACAACAGTTGCTACTGTAGTGGTGAGTGATAGTGGAGATACAGCGATTACGGCTTTTGACTTGAATGAAAGTGATATTTTTGAGATAGATGCTAATGGGGTGATTACAACTAAAGCAATAGTAGATTATGAAACAAAATCTTTTTATACACTTGAAGTCAATGCCACCAATGGTGCAGGGTTTAGTATAGGAGTAGATGTAAATATTACGATTAATGATGTCAATATCTCTTCGGCTGTTTATGATGATAATTCTACTACAAATACAAATGATGATGTATTAAATATATATTTGAGTAAAGATGTTAATGCTAGTCATATCTTGGCAGATGATGATAGCTTTATTTTGAACCCTACACAAACAATAGTCATCACATCAGAAGAGTATAATAATTCTTGGTCTAAATACACGATACACTTTGATGCGGGTAGTGAAATATTAAAAGATACAAATATCTCTTTAAACGCAGGAGTAGAAACAGCCATGGAGATAGAACAAATCAACAAGTTTTCAAGAATAAAAACAGGACAAACCACAAGCTACAACGACTATGATGACGCAAACTTAAGTAGAGGAATAACACAAGCTTACACAGACAATAGCAATGGCACAATCACAGACAACAACACAGCCCTTATTTGGCAACAAGAAGACGATAACAATACCTATACCCATGCCGATGCAATAAGCTATTGTGAAGACTTATATTTAGGCTCTAGCGAAGATTGGAGATTACCAACAATTGATGAATTAGTCTCACTCACAGACAAGGGCAGAACCAATCCTGCAATTAATCCATTATTTACCAATACCAACACTAGCCTTTATTGGTCTTTTAGCTCTTATGCCTTTAATAGTTCTCGTGCGTGGGGAGTCAATTTCTCCAATGGCTCTGGCTACGATCGCAATAAGACGGATAGTTATTATGTTAGGTGTGTAAGAGACGGACAGTGATTTGATTTTTGCTCTGCTCTTGTAGGTCGGAGTGTCCTCACTCCGACAAATATTTATGATAAAATAAAGTTTGGTTTTGGGGATATAGCTGTTGTCGGAGTCGGAGACTCCGACCTACGGTTTTTTTATGATAAAGAGGTTTTTATGAAGTATAGACGCATATTTGCTCATAGGCATAGTTATTTTATTACGATGGTTACCTATAATCGTAAGGCATTGTTGATTGATAATATTGAGATATTGCGTAATGCTTTTGTATGGAGCAAAAAGAAATATGAATACCATATCGATGCGATTGTAATTTTGCCTGACCACCTACACATGATAATTACGCCTAAAAATAGTTTGGAGTATCCCAAAATTATTAGCCATATCAAGAGAAGCTTTTTATATGGGCTAGATAAAACTATCAAAGAAGAAGCCAAAATGACATTATCTGCTTCCAAATACACAAGACAGCACTCTGGTATTTGGCAAGATAGATATTATGAACATACGATTAGAGACGAAAAAGATTGGGTAGAGACTATGAAATATATACAATTTAACCCCATCAAACATAATTTGGTACAAGATACAAAGGATTGGAAATATTCATCATTTTACAAAAAACCGTAGGTCGGAGTGTCCTCACTCCGACAAATGCGTATGATGAAATAAAGTTTATTTTGGGGATATATATATTGTCGGAGTCGGAGACTCCGACCTACAAAAAATCAAAATAGGAGAATTAAATGATGAAAAAACTATTAATCTTATGTTTACTCACTGGCATACTTAACGCTCAGTTTATAAGAGACAATGACAAAGAGGTGGTAGTAGATACCAAAACCAATTTGATATGGCAAGATGACAGCAATACATCAAGCCAAACCCAAACTTGGGCAAACGCCATTGCCTATTGTGAGGCTTCTACACTAGGAGGCTATACCGATTGGCACTTACCCAATTTCAATGAGCTATACTATCTAGCCAATAGAGAGAAGTTTAATCCTGCACTAGATAGTGGCTTTACTTATGTCTCTACAAATTTTTATTGGTCATCAACTACTTATGCCCCTTATAGTTCTTTTGCGTGGGGAGTCTATTTCTCCAATGGCTATGACTACGCTCTCGATAAGGCTCATAGTTATTATGTTAGGTGTGTAAGAGACGGACAGTGATTTGTACCCCAAGGGTATTTCTTCGCCTATGCTCAGGGTATTTTTGCTCTACTCTTGTAGGGGTAGAGCCATGTCTCTACCCTTGGCATAGTGATGAATGTGGGTATGTTGTATAAATTATTTTTACGAATGAAATAGTTGTTTGGCATATCAAGGGCAGACACACAGGTCTGCCCCTACGAGTTTTTTATTTTAAAATATTTATGATATAATCTGCCTAGTTGGGACAAAAAGGGAGCTAGAACTCCCTTGATGCTTTTAATATAATCGTTCTGTTAGTAATAAGAGAATGATTATAACAATTAGAATGCGTGTGAGCATTGTTACTCCTTTTTAAAGGCTGACCCTGTCCCACCTAACTCCTCACAATACACTTACATAATAATCGCCCAACTAAACATGATATTTTATCGTAATATTATGAATTTGAATTAAAATATTTGTTTGGCATATCAGGGCAGACACATAGGTTTGCCCCTACCTTTGCTTATCACTTCACATGCGTTGCAATCAAATGAATAGCCATACCATAAGAAGTAGAGTTATTATAACGCGTTAGCACCCTAAAGTTTTTTGCCCCTAGCCATATATCATCATGTGTGAGATTACGGTTTTTGAGTAGATAGGCATTGGATTCATTAAAGGGGTTAAGAGGGGTAATCCCATATTTCTTAATCGTTGTTAAAGGGCGTGTTTTTCTGTGAGAAGCCTTTAGCCTTGTATAGCGTTTGCCTTTAAATCGTGTGGGTACGGCTACCGTTCTGCCTTTTCTCCAGCCCTTTTTGTGCATAAATTTGGCAATAGAGCCTATACAATCTTCCAAATCCCAAGGATTGGTTACCCCATCGCCATTAAAATCCGAACGATGTGTTCTCGCCACCGATGGTACTTGTTGCACACAGCCCATCGCCCCTGCGAATGAGCCTTGAAGTGTACGAATATTATAGCCCTTTTCACGCACGAGTAAAAAGAGATGTTTAAATTCATTCTTAAAAAACTTCTTCATACGGTTGGGGTGAAAAGCAAGGGTAGCCAAGGCATCTAAGATAGAGTAATCCCCCGTATATTCCCCAAATTTACTCTCCACACCCATAAAGCCCACAATATAATCCATATCTACTTTATACTGCTTACTCGCACGAAGCAGAGTTTTATAATAGGCTTTTTTAAATTTCACAGCTTTGTTAAGGCTACTTTTGTCTAGCACATGAGCCTTATACCGTTCCCAAGACCCATTGGTCGTACCTACTTTATACTTACCCGTATATCGTGCAAGGGTATCTCTGTCTAGCTTGGCATCTTTGAGTACAGCTGTGACATACTTTCGTGAAAATTTATGTTTTTTGACCATCATGTTTATAAAATTTTTGACCTCTTGTTTGGCAAGAAAATTATAGTCTATAGGTGGTCTATCATCATTGGCATGAAGAAAGAGCAGAAGAGAGAGGAGTATGAGCAGGTATTTTGGCATGGGGTTTCCTTGTGTGGATTATAACACGATAATATCTATAGAAGATAAGGCTTTAACTTTTTTGAAATAACACTTTGAATATATTGACTAAATATTATTCACTCCCAAGCACCAACAAAGCATCCTTATAAATAGGCTCATCAATGAAGCCATAGTCTGCGTCCATGAAGCCGTTAATCTGTTGTTTGGCATGGGCTTCAAAGGTTTGTTTGATGTGCTTGGCTCTGATGATGGTTTTTGGGTCTTGTCTGAAAACTGCGTTGGCTATGGCTACTTGTTTGGGTCCCATACAGGCTTTGCTTTCAAATCCTATGGTTTTTTCGTGTTCGCACCATGCTTTGAAGGTTTGGGTGTCTTTGTAGTCTTGAAACATAAAAGATATGGGATGAATCCCTGCTGTTTTTGCATCTATGAGGAACTTGGAGAGGATATAGTCTATGCTTGGATTATCTAATTTTACGATAGATTGGGGTAATCCTAAAGAGGTGAGCAAATCTAAAATACCTAAGTTTGCAGTCGTTAAACGTTTGTCAAAGCCAAAAGAAGCCAAATCTCTAAATGCTTCTTTGGTCTCTACTGAGATATGTAACTCTTTTTCTTTAGAGAGAAGGGAGAGGGCTTGTGCTATCTCTATTTGGGTTTTAACTTTGGGTATACGTATGGCATCAATGGCAAAATTATTGAGGTATTGTATCTCTTTATCTCCACCCTCATGTAAAGGATTGGTACGTACGATGATAAAGCTATCTGAATGTGTCATGTGAGAAAGAAAAAGTACAATATTATGCAAGGCTTCTTTTTTGCGTTCAGGAGCAATGGCATCTTCAAGATTGAGCGTAATCATATCTGCTTCACTCTCATCCATACGGTTTAGATGTTCAAGGTTGAGAGGGTTTATCATCATATTTGAGTATCTTTTTTTAGACGAAGAGGGAAGTTTTATTTTTTGACCAAAAGTCTGGGGTAGGTTATCAAGTGTATTAAATATCATAAGAGTATAATAGCATAACATTTTTTAAGGATTTTCATTTGAAGACAATTATATTCTATTTACTCTTAATATCGACACTTTTTGCACGTTTTGAAGCCAACCCTACCCAATCATGCCAAGCATACAACAATATGAAGCATACTAAAAATACACACCATATTCTATTAGATACCCAAAAGACCTATACTGTGATGAAACATCATAAAGGACAATATCTTGTGGTGATTAAAGCAGAGCAACCCTCTCAGCGTTGGGTAGACGATACATGCTTTTCTAAAAAGAATAAAAAAAGCACCACGCCTTTAGCTAAAGAATCTCAGACCAAAGATATACCTAAAAAACATACACAAAACAATAAACAAAATCTTTTGGCTCTTTCATGGCACAATGCTTTTTGTGAAACACACCGTTATAAAAAAGAGTGTAAAAGAAGCATAGGTTCACTCATACGCTCTAAACCAGAAGAGACCCAGTTTGTATTGCACGGATTATGGCCTCAACCACGAAGCAATGTTTATTGTAATGTAGATAAAGAGTTGATGTCTGCTGATAAAAATAGACGATGGAGAGATTTACCTTGTTTAGCCTTAGACAGCAAAGTAGAAGATGCTTTAGCAAAGGTGATGCCTGGGTTTGCATCAGACTTGCATAAACATGAGTGGATAAAACACGGTTCTTGCTATGGTACACAAGCCAATGAATATTATGCCAATGCTGTGAGCCTTGTCAATCAAGTCAATACTTCTGTCTTAGGAAAGTATTTTTCTAGCCATATAGGGAAGCGTGTGACACTCCAAGAGGTACGTACTATCGCCAATAAAACATGGGGAAAAGGTACAGGAAACAAGATAGAACTTAGATGTAAAAGTGGGCTTGTCACAGAACTATGGCTCTATCTAGGAGGGCAAGGTCAAGATTTGGCTAGAGGACTTCAAGAAGGTAAATCAACACAAAGTCGTTGTAAATATGGGATACTAGACAAGGCTGGTTTTGCAAGATAAAGAAGAAGTTTTAGAAGCCCTAAAACATAGCAATGTTTTTCTCACTGGTGGGGCAGGGGTTGGCAAAAGCTATATCACCAATGAAGTGATAAAAGAGTACCGTAACTCTACTAAACAAGTGGTATCTCTAGGCTCTACGGGTGTGAGTGCTGTAAATATCGGAGGTTTTACGGTACATAGCTTTTTTGTTTTTGGTATCTCTTCTAATTTTGATGAACTTAACCAAAGTGACAAACGTGCCAAAAAGCGTCTCTTGGACTTAAAAAAGATATTGAAAGCTACAGACCTTATCATTATAGATGAGATTTCAATGGTTAGTACCACGCTCTTAGACATGATAGCCTACAGACTCAATAACTATGGCTACTTAGGTAAAATACTCTTTGTAGGAGACTTCTTTCAGCTACCTCCTGTGGTCAAACATAGCCACAATAATGATGTATTTGGTGCAAAGCTTTATGCTTTTGAGTCTATGGCATGGGATAGATTTGATTTGATGGTGATAGAACTTACCCAAATGAAACGTACCACCGATGCAAGGTTTACGCATATCCTCTCTAAAGTACGCAAAGGTGTGTGTGATGAAGAAGTGATTGCATATATGTTTGAGCTATGGAACAATGAAGAGATGGAAAAAGACCCTACCTATCTCTATGGACGTAACCTAGAAGTAGAACAAACCAACAGAGCCAAACTCAATGAGATAGACGCAGAAGAGACCATACTCTTTGCCAATATCGAGATGTTTGGTACGGTACACGAAAAGAAGTTACAAGGGTGGAAAAATATGCTTCCTATCTCGGAGCAACTTACTCTCAAAGTCGGTGTACCCATACTTTTTACCGTCAATAAATGGGGCAAATTTGTAAATGGTGAAAGAGGGATACTTCACAAGATAGAAGAAGATTGTCTCATCGTAGAAAAAGAAAATATCTATGTCCGTGTAGAGCGTCATGAGTTTGACCTATTGGATATGCTTATTAAAGAAGACGGCACGGTAGAGACTATCAGCCTAGCTACTTTATCACAATTTCCTCTCAAACTAGCCTACGCTGTCACTATCCACAAATCACAAGGTATGAGTATAGACAATCTCGTATGTAACATAGACAATATTTTTGCTCCAAGCCAATTTTATGTAGCCATATCAAGAGCCATTAATCCAAAAAATCTAAGACTAGACTTCAACAAAGGCGACCTCACACACTACTTGCATAGAGTCGTCCATGTAGACCATAGAGTCGTGGGGTATTATGATGGGATTCAGTCCTATTAAAGTTTGATGAGATACTATCATCGCATGAACCTAAATAAATTAAACCTAAATACATTAAAACTAACAAACCCTTATTTGTCTTTGCCTACAGAGTGTTATGACCGAGTATTGCCTAGTCCATTGGTCGATGCCCATCTTATCCATGCCAATGCTTCGGTGGCAAAGATGCTAGAGATAGATGAATCAGAGTTTGAGACCCAAACTTTTGTAGATTTTGTCAATGGAGCGTATCAGCCTATGGGGTCAGATACGTTTGCTATGTGTTACGCAGGGCATCAGTTTGGCTACTTTGTACCTAGATTGGGTGATGGTAGGGCTATCAACATTGGTACGCTCAACGGTCTGCATCTACAACTCAAAGGAGCAGGAGAGACCAAATACTCACGCTCAGGAGATGGACGTGCTGTATTGCGTTCTTCGATTCGTGAGTATCTTATGAGTGAAGCCATGCACGGATTGGGTATAGAGACCACAAGAGCGTTAGCACTCATCGGCTCAAATCATAAGGTCTATAGACAAACATGGGAGACGGGGGCTATTGTCTTGCGTGTGAGTCCTAGCTGGGTGCGTTTTGGTACATTTGAGTATTTTGCTCATAAGAAGCGTTATTCAGAGCTAGAAGCATTGGCCGATTATGCCATAGCAGAGTCTTACCCTCACTTGATGGATGAACCCCATAAATATCTACTCTTTTTTACAGAAGTGGTGGGTAAAACAGCCAGACTTATGGCAGATTGGCAATCTGTAGGCTTTGCCCATGGTGTCATGAATACAGACAATATGTCGATACATGGGCTTACGATTGATTATGGTCCTTATGCCTTTTTGGATGCCTATGATTTTGGATATATCTGTAACCACACCGACCAAGGAGGACGCTATAGCTTTGGCAATCAGCCCAATGTAGGAGAGTGGAATCTACAAGCTCTCATGGTAGCACTCTCCCCTTTAGTCAATAGTGATAAACTCGAAAAAGTTTTAGCACAGTACCCTCAACTTTATACCCAAAGATACCTCTATCTTATGGGTAAAAAGCTAGGACTAGAGCAAGTCACACAAGAAAAAGACCTTGACCTTTTTACGCATCTTTTGGGTATGTTACAAGGATTAACTATAGATTATACACTTTTTTTTAGAACCCTTAGCCACTATGAAGGCGACCGTAAAGACTTACTCAACATAGGACTCTACCATAAGCCCATGAACGACTGGCTAGATAGCTACGATGAAAGACTCAAAGCCAACACCATAAGCACAGAAGAACGCTTAGTCTCAATGCGTAAACACAACCCAAAATATGTCTTAAAAAATTATATGTTACAAGAAGCGATAGACTTAGCTGAAAAAGGAGACTTTTCTATTGTAAATGATTTGTTTACGATAGCACAAAACCCTTATGCTGAACATAAAGCCTTTGAACGATGGGCAGGTGTTACCCCCAATGCATTTAAAAATCAGAAGTTGAGCTGTAGTTCATAAAATTATGCTAAAATACCATGTTTAGTTGGGCGATTAATTGTGAGTTGTATTGTGAAGGAGAAGGTGGGACAGGGTCAGCCTCTAATAAAGGATATAACAATGCGACTCATCCTCATAATTGTTATTCTTCTGTTGCTCATAGCAACAAAAGCATATTAAAAGCCGACAAGAGAGCGTAGAACTCTCTTGTTTGTCCCAACTAGGCAAATTATAACATAAAAACTCTAAATCTAAAATCAAAAACTCGTAGGTTCGATTTTATCGAACAATTCTCAAAATACAATCATGCTTTCATGTTCGATGAAATCAAACCCACGCTTCAACCATCACTTAGCACTATTTGAGTAAAATAACAACCTTAAAAACCCCCTTAAAGGATGTGAGCGATGTTAGAAGCCAATGAAGCTATAGAAGATTTAGATGAAGTGTTAAAAAGTCATAAACTTAGCAGAGAAGAATATAGCGATATTTTACGCATTTTAGACGGTCGTCACCCTAATTTGGTGGAGATTGGTATTTTTTCTGCGATGTGGTCTGAACATTGTTCTTATAAATCTAGTACGAAATATTTGCGTGGTTTTCCTACCACTGCTCCTTGGGTAATTCAAGGGCCGGGGGAAAATGCTGGTGTGATTGATATTGGTGAGGGTATGGCTGCTGTGTTTAAGATGGAGAGTCATAACCACCCTAGCTTTATTGAGCCTTTTCAAGGGGCTGCTACTGGTGTGGGTGGTATTCTTAGAGATATTTTCACTATGGGTGCTAGACCAGTTGCTAATATGAATGCTTTACGTTTTGGAACGGTCAAGGGCGATAGCGAAGTAGCGAAATATCAAAGACACTTAGTGCGTGGTGTGGTTGATGGGATTGGCTCGTATGGTAACTGTATGGGTGTGCCTACTATTGGTGGTGAAGTGAGCTTTGATGAGTCTTATAATGGCAATATCTTGGTAAATGCTTTTTCTCTAGGGCTTGTCAAATCTGATGAGATATTTTTGGGTGTGGCTTCTGGTCTTGGTAATCCTGTGATGTATGTGGGGTCTAAGACGGGTCGTGATGGACTTGGTGGGGCTGTGATGAGTTCTGATAGTTTTACCGAAGAGTCTAAGTCTTTGCGTCCGACAGTACAAGTGGGTGACCCTTTTACAGAAAAGCTTTTGCTTGAAGCGTGTTTAGAACTCTTCAAGACCGATTTGATTGTAGGTATTCAAGATATGGGAGCAGCTGGGCTAACATCATCTGCGTTTGAGATGGCAGGAAAGACGGGAGCTGGACTCATTATGCACCTAGACCAAGTCCCTGCTCGTGAGACTGGTATGACTCCTTATGACTTTATGCTATCTGAGTCACAAGAGAGAATGCTTATTTGTGCTAAGCAAGGTAGCGAACAAGCCATTATTGATATTTTTGAAAAATGGGGCTTGGATGTGGCAGTGATTGGTGAAGTGACTGATACTGCTAGAATGGAACTTATGTGGCATGGTGAGAAATGTGCTGATATGCCTATTGCTCCTGTGAGTGAAGAAGCTCCAGTACTTGATAGACCGATAAGCCGTCCTAAGTATTTGGATGAAGTGAACGCGAAAAGTGTAGAGAGTTTTGACGCTGTAGATAATCAAAAAGCTTATGAAGCACTTTTGTCTAATATTGAAGTGAGTGATAAAGCATGGGTTTATAATCAATATGACTCAATGGTACAAACCAACACCACCAAAGGGCCGGGTTCTTTAGACGCTTCATGTATCCGTATCAAAGAAAATGGCAAAGCTTTAGCGATGAGTAGCGATTGTAATCCAAGATACTGTTATATAGACCCACGCAAAGGTTCTGCTCTTGCAGTTGTGGAGTCGGGGCGTAATGTGGCGATGTCAGGTGCTAGACCTCTTTCTATTACAGATTGTCTCAATTTTGGTAATCCTGAAAACCCTGAAGTGATGTGGCAGTTTGCCCAATGTTGTGAGGGGATAAAAGAAGCGTGTTTGGCTCTAAATACACCAGTAGTATCGGGGAATGTATCGCTTTATAATGAAACAAATGGCGTATCTGTTTTCCCAACCCCTGCGATTGCGATGGTAGGACTGAACGACGACCAAAACAAAGTCTTGCCTTCTTCGTTTCAAGAAGAGGGTTCACAAATTTTGCTCATTGGTCAGACAAAAAGTCATTTTGGTGGCTCACTCTATATCAAAGCCCTTTACGGGGAAACGGCAGGGTCTTTGGACGCTGTGGATTATAAAGCAGAACTTGCCCTTTGGGAACTTGTGATTGAAGGCAATAAAAAAGGATTGTTAAAGTCTGCTAAAGATGTGAATGTTGGAGGAGTGGCTATTGCCCTTTCTAAAATGTCTGCTACTTCTAATAAAGGAATAGTGGCAAAAGTAAGTGTAGATACGCCTAAAGATATTTTTGCTGAGAGTCAAAGCCGTGCTTTGGTGGAAGTGTCTTCTGAAAATCTGAATGAAGTGTTAGATTTAGCCAAGAGTTTAGGTTTAGAGCTAGAAAATATCGGAAGCGTTGGAGGGGAGAGAGTGCAAATTAATGATGTGTCTCTCTCTCTTGAAGAAGTGAAAGATGTTTATTTTGATACTTTTGCGAAAACTATCGAACAAGATTTATAAGAAAAAAGGATGAAAATGAGAGCATTATTAAGCGTAAGTGACAAAAATGGCATTGTGTCGTTTGCACAAGGATTAGAGAAACAAGGTTGGGATATTATCTCCACAGGTGGAACATACAAAAAGCTCAACGAAGCAGGGGTTAAAGTCATTGAAATTGATGAGGTAACGAAGTTCCCAGAGTGTTTTGAGGGGCGTGTAAAAACGTTAAATCCTTATGTACATGGAGGAATTTTGTACAAACGTGATGATGCTAGTCATGTAGCCCAAGCCAAAGAATTAGGCGTTGAAGGCATTGATTTGGTCTGTGTGAATTTATATCCTTTTAAAGAGACGATAGAACGCACCGAAGACTTTGGAGAGATTATAGAAAATATCGACATCGGAGGACCAACCATGGTGCGTTCGTCTGCGAAGAATTTTCAAGATGTGCTTATTGTAACCGATGTAAGTGACTATGATGCCGTATTATCTGCGTTGGAAAACAAAGAAGATAGCCTAGAGTTTAGACGCAACTTGATGATAAAAGCCTTTGAACATACGGCTTCTTATGATGCGATGATAGCCAATTATATGAATGGACGATTTAATGATGGTTTTGGTGATTATCAATTTATCACAGGTAAAAAATCTTTTCAGACGCGTTATGGCGAAAACCCTCATCAAAAAGGTGCACTCTATGAATTTGACAATCACTTTAGCCAAAACTTCAAACAAGTCAAAGGCGAAGCTTCTTTCAACAATGTAAACGATGTAAACGGTGCATTAAAAATCGCTTCTAGCTTTGGTGATGAAGACGCAGTATGTATCGTAAAACACGGCAATCCTTGTGGTTTTGCACTCAAAGGCACACTTTTGGAGTCTTATACCGAAGCCTTGCGTTGTGACCCTATCTCTGCCTTTGGTGGCGTGGTGGCTGTCAATGGTATCGTGAATAAAGCCTTAGCAGAAAAGATGAATGAAATCTTTTTAGAAGTGGTAATGGCAGTAGATTTTGACGAAGATGCCCTAGAAGTATTTGCCAAGAAAAAACGCCTAAAACTCTTTTCTCAAAATGGAAAGTCCTTAAAAAATAGCCGTTTAGTCATGAGCAAAGATAGCCACGACTTCAAGCATGTAGATGGTGGATTTGTCTATCAAAACTCTGATTGTATTTGTGACAATGAAGTACATAATGCCCACAAAAAATCAGACCTAACAGCTACAGAGCAAGAGATGAAAGATTTAGAAATTGCATGGAAAGTCGCAGGACTTACAAAGTCTAACTGTGTGGTCTATGTCAAAGATGCAGCCATGGTTGCTGTAGGTATGGGAATGACAAGTCGTGTAGACGCAGCTCAATGTGCCTTGAAAAAAGCCAAAGAGATGGATATAGATATATCTGGAGCAGCCATGGCATCAGAAGCCTTTTTCCCTTTCCGTGACAGCATAGACGCAGCTGCAGTCGCAGGAATTAAAGCGATTATAGAACCAGGAGGAAGCATCAGAGACCAAGAGATTATAGACGCATCTAATGAGCATGGTATCTCTTTATACTTTACGACTGTTAGACACTTTTTGCATTAAAGTGAAGCCTTGTCTGACTTTTAGTTGATATTTTTATGCTATAATTCGCAGGAAGTTAGAATGATTTGATTATAAGGAGTGACTAGTGAATAGAAGTAAATATATTATTGTTAGTAGTATGTTAGTGGGGTTGTTGTTTTTAGTGGGTTGTAGTGGTCCTACAATATCTAAAAAATCAAATCTTACTGAAATTGATAACAATGCAACTTTGGCACTATATCCTTTAGATAATTATACAGATACCCCACGTGCAGGATTACGTGCTAGTAATATTATTGAGGGAGTTCTCCTTAGTCAAGGATATAAAGTTTCTAGTTATGTGGATGAAGAAAATCATGAATTAACACTTAGTAGTAAATTAGAAGAGGCAAAACAAAATCATATTGATTACCTTTTTTTAGGAGGTATTAGTGAATGGCGTTATAAAACAGGCATTGATGGAGAACCTGCAATTAGTTTACATTTAAAGTGTATGGATGTAAAAACAAAAAAAATTGTATGGAGTGCTATTGGTTCGAATAATAGTTGGGGAAATGCTTCTATCGGGACAGTGGCACAAGAACTTATTGTTTCCATGATAGACAAAAAAATACTAAAATAGGTCTATTGTGTGCTTATACGGAATAAAATAAGAAAAATACTTGCAAGATATCCTTATCTTGAAACCACTGTACTTATGGGACTCTATTTTGCAATAGGGTATATAATTAATTCCCAAGATATTTGTATGCTTGAATCAAAATCTTATCAGATTACTATACTTATTGCTATTATTACACTATTTCATGGGATGTCTAGTGGTATTTTAGCTATGGGTTTGGTAGGTATTATTCTAAAGTTCTTTTATGTAGAGTTTCCCTATGAATTATTTATAAGCCATTTTATATTAGTACTTATATTTGGAGAGTTTTATTATTATTGGAATCGTACGATTGATTCTCATAGCGTAGAAAATATTTTTGTAAATAAAAAGTTATCAGAATTAGGAAAAGCATTTTATACACTGAAAATATCACATGACCAAATAGAAAAAAGTTATGTGACTAAACCGATGAGCCTTCGTAATTCTATTGCGGTAATTAAACAAAATTTAGCATCAGATAATCCTGATAAAGGATACCAAGATTTTTTATTATTGATTCGTAAAACGGTAAATATAGATGAGGCTTATATTATTTTGGTAGAAGATGATGGAAGCATGTCAACTTTAGCCCATACCAATGAAACGTCTTTGTTTAATCCTAAAGATTTAATGGTACAAAAAGCTATAGAAAAACAGATGCCTATTTATGTAAGTAACAATAAACTAAATTGCGTTAGCGAATATCTAGCCGTGATTCCTGCTATTTCTAATAAAGAATTAAAGGGATTATTTATTATTAAAAAAATGCCTTTTCTATCATTTAATAAAGACAGTTTTATTACCGTGTCTATTTTAGTGAGTTACTTTTTTGATGAACTTCATAAGGTAAATACCTTAAAAACTATGGATGACTTGTATGGTAATTTTCAAGAAAACTTTCGTTTTGAATTACATCGTTTAGATAGACTATATCAACAATATCATATAGATTCTACTGTATTGGTACTAAAGTCTTATGATAAATTACAAACCCATGTCTTAAAAGAAAACCTTGACGAAAATTTACGAACCTTAGAAGTATATAGCTTGATTGAAGGTGATGAATTTGATGCTATAGCGATACTTTTTCCTTTGGTAGATAAAGCTTCGGTCAAAGGATTTACGAAGCGTTTAATTGATATATATAAAGAGAATGAACTTTTAGAATATTCTAATTTTTCTATGTCTGAAATTGAATTGGTTCTAACGTATATTAAGGATGAAACATGCCTGTTATAGATTTTACAGACATACTTTCGTGGAAAGTATTTTATCTATATCATGGATTTATTTCTTTAGTATTAGGCATCGTTTCAGCATATTTTTTGAAAAAAAGATTTGAGACTAATAAAATAATAATGATAATTTTTATTTTTATGTTCAATATGTCTTTGCCTATTTTTGGATATGTAATGACTATAGGACTTGTATACTATCTTTTAATTGTGACGTATGAAAAAGAATTAAATGATATTAATATGATAAATATGAGTGAATTTGAGACAGAGTTTCCTCAGGTACAGCGTATCTTTGCAGAGGGTTCTATGCAACATGTTATTCTTGATGATAACGTAAATGGTTCATTAAAAATGAAAGCATTGGTGTCTTTAGCTGATAATGCTTCTAGAGAGGATTTACAATTGGTAAAAAGTGGATTGACGAGTAAAAATGATGAAATTAGACTCTATAGTTTTGCTATTATAGATAAAAAAGAACGTATTATTAATGAAAAGATACATCAACAAATGCAAATCTTTAATAAAGAAGAGTCATTAGAATATAAACTAAAATCTGCTGAAATGCTAATATTTTTGTATTGGGAAATGGTATATTTTGAACTCTCAGATGAAGATTTAAAACATTTTCTTTTACTTGAAATACAAAAATATGCAGAGTTTGTGCTAGAGAGTCATCCGTATCATACTAAAGTACATGTAACGTTAGGAAAAATGTTTTTGATGGAAAATAAATTTGATAAAAGTGAAGAGCATTTTATTATAGCCATAGAGAAAGGGATAGATAAAGATTTTATTCTTCCTTATCTTGCTGAAGTCTATTATCATCAGCATAAATTTCATGCTGTAAAACAAATTTTTCAACAGTCAGAACGATTGCATTTAAATACTATGCTTTATCCTATTGTCGAACAGTGGAGTAGTCCATGGGATTTATAGTACGAGAGAGTAAAAAAGTAGATGTGATACTTTTTGGGGAGGGAACCTATCCTTATATTAGAGGTGGGGTCTCTTCTTGGATTCATCAACTGATTAATGGCATGCCTGATTTGACATTTGGTATTGTGTTTTTGGGTTCAATTGCTAGTGATTATGGAGATATTCTCTATGAATTACCAGATAATTTGATACATTTAGAAGTACATTATCTATTTGATGATGATAAAGCTGTCCATAAAGTAGCCCCAAAACATACAGATTCTTTTGAAGATATTGCTACTTTGTATGATTGGTTTAGAGAGGGTGAAGGTACGATGCCTGAGGCTATAAAAAATATAAATTTTTATACCAAAGAGATTACACATAAACATTTTTTACATTCTAAACAATCTTGGGCATTTATTACTGAAAAATATTTAGAAAACTGTCCTGATTTACCTTTTATTGATTATTTTTGGACAGTAAAAAATATTCATAAGCCTATATGGATTTTGGCAAATATTGTAGAAAAGATGCCAGAGTGTAAAATTTTACACAGTCCTTCTACAGGATATGCAGGGTTTATGGGTACTTTAGGTTCTTATCATACAGGTAAACCATTGATTTTAACAGAACATGGTATCTATACACGAGAGCGTAAAATTGATATGCTTACAGCAGATTGGATTAATTTTAAGAAACCTACATTGATGCAACAACCTGAAGAATTTAACTATATCAAAAAAATGTGGGTAAACTTTTTTGAACAAATTGGGCGTTTTTGTTATGGTAGGGCAGACCCTATTCTCTCTTTATTTGCAGGGGCTAAAGAAATCCAAGTACAATTTGGTGCAGATAGAGCAAAAACACGTGTTGTACCTAATGGAGTAGATGTTGATGGATTACGTAAGTGTTATGAAGAACGTGAAGATACTGTACCTCATGTCATTACGCTTATTGGTAGGGTTGTATCGATTAAAGATATTAAAACATTTATTCGTGCTGTTCGTATCACAGCCAATCAGATTGAAGATATTGAAGCATGGGTAGTAGGCCCACTTGATGAAGATATAGAATATGCTGAAGAGTGTCGTAAAATGGTAGAAACACTTAATCTTCAGAAAAACTTTTTCTTTAAGGGCTTTCAAAATATCAAAGATATTTTACCTAAAACAGGATTATTGACATTGACTTCAATTAGTGAAGGAATGCCACTGACGATACTAGAGGGGTATGCAGCAGGTGTCCCCTGTGTGTCTACAGATGTAGGAAGTTGTAAAGATTTGATTTATGGTGGGATGGGTGAAGAAGATGAAGCATTAGGTGCAGCAGGAGAGATTGTGGGTATTGCTAATCCTGCTGCCCTTGCTGAGAGTTATATCCGATTTTTATCCGATGAAGCCTTATGGAAACAAGCACAAAAATCAGCATTAGATAGAGTAGAGAGATATTACCGACAAGATACATTTTTGGAAACATATAGAGAAATTTATGACAAGGCAATGGAATAATGGCAGGTATAGGGTTTGAACTTCGTCGTGTACTCAAAAAAAACAGTCTCTTTTCTATTGCTAAAGTCTATGGTTATTCGGCTTTTTTAAGTTCTGGTCCATGGGTTATTTCTATTCTTGCTATTATTGTGGTAGGTTTTATCAATATTGCAACTGTAGGTGTAGATGGTGCTGATGGCTCTGTTGTTTCTTATCAAATTGTGATTACCTATGCAATAGCATTGGCTTCAAGTATGGTAATTACAGGGGTTATTCAACTTCCTTTTACCCGTTATATAGCAGATAAAATTTATGCAGAAAAAGAAGATGAAGTATTACCTGCGTATTATGGTGTATTATTGGTAATGTGGATAGTGAGTTTTCCTATTGTTTTACCTCTATTGTTTTTTGTTTTTCCTGATGAAAGTGATTTTTTTATTTTAGGTACAATGTCTACCTTTTTGGTACTCTCAGGGGTATGGATATCCAATATCTTAGCTGCGAGTCTCAAATATTATCATGCAGTTATCTTTGCGTATGCTTTTGCGTATGGATTAATTATTATACTCTCTTACTATTTTGGGCAAACCATAGAATCTTTAATTTTAATATTTTTTACAGGCAATGCTATATTACTGATTATTTTAATGTTATTAATTACTAAAAGTTATGAATCTACACGTTTAATTAGTTTTGGATTTTTTTCTAAGAATTTTTATTGGCGATTAGGGGTGGCTGGATTATTGTATAATATGGGAGCATGGGTAGATAAAGTGATTTTTTGGTATCATCCTCTTACTGGATACGCAGCGATAGGGAAGCTCAACGCTTCTGTGGTATATGACCTCCCTATCTTTCTTGCTTATTTGTCTATTTTACCAGGTATGGCTATTTTCTTTTTTCGACTTGAAGCAGATTTTGCAGATAAATATGACCTTTTTTTTGATGCTGTAAGAAATGGTGGTACCTTAGCAAATATTCGTAGGTATCAAAATGAAATGACTGAAATTGTACGTCATGCTATCAAGGAAATCATTGTGATTCAAGGTATTATGAATCTCATGTTATTTATCATGGCAGAGAGTATCTTTGAAATGTTAAATATCCCTCAACTCTATCTAGGGCTTTTCTATATATTGACAGTAGGGGCTCAGTTACAGCTAGGATTTATGTCTATTATGGCAATTTTATATTATTTAGATCGCCAACATATAGCCATGTGGCTTACGATACTTTTTTTTACGCTTAATGGGGTATTGACTCTTTTGTCTATCTATATGGGACCTTCTATGTTTGGGTATGGTTATGCTATCGCTTTATTAATTACATTTACATTTAGTCTTATCGTAGTAAGACACGAACTTAAGGAGTTAGATTATGAAACTTTCATGCTACATTAAAATAGTCTTATGGGTAGTCTTACCTATTTTACTACACGCTTCCCCATTTGAAAAGAAAAGTGCTATGGTATATTATGGAGATGATATACCTTATTCTTTAGTAGGGATACATGATTATATTATCTTACAACCAGACCATGTCAATACGTATACACATGGATTTAACCTCTATAAAGATGATATTTATGCCTATGTGAGTATTGGTGAAGTAGAGAAAGCACAAGTATATGCTAAGGAGATAAAGTCTGATTGGGTTTTAGGTAAAAATAAACTATGGAATGCTAAGGTAATGGATATTAGTAATCAAGCATATCAAGATTTTTTGTTTATAAATGTTATTGACCATCTACAGAATAAAGGATTTAAAAATTTCTTTTTTGACACACTGGATTCTTATCATATTGTAGCCAAAAGTAAAGAACAAAAAGAGAAAATGAGGCAAGGACTTATTGGGTTTATTCATGCCTTTCATAAACGATACCCTAAGGCTAAATTGATTATTAACCGAGGCTTTGATATTATTGATGAAGTACATAGTGAGATAGAAGCAGTACTGTTTGAATCCCTCTTTCATGGCTTGTCTTCCAAAGATTTAAGTTACCAAAAAGTACCCGTATCAAGTAAAAAATGGTTACTCTTACAGATTGATAAAATAAAATCTTATGATATACCTGTGATAGCTGTAGATTATGTACCTCAAGACAATATTCCATTAATTAATAAAACAATACAAGATATTGAAGCATTAGGTATCATACCCTATATTGGTGACCGTGAATTACACAGCATAGGGTATAGTAGTAAAAAGCCTATGAAAAGAGAAATATTAGTCTTATATGATGATACAGAGTTTGATGATACTCCTAATGATGATGTGGTTTTTTCTATTGTTTTTTTGAACTTATCTATGCCTATAGAATATTTGGGATATATCCCGATACTTCAGCCTATTTCTACATGGAAACCTTCTTTCAAAGATAAAAATCGTTACGCAGGTGCTATCTTTTGGCTTACAGGTAATTATTATAAAGAGTATGATACAAAACTTGAAAAACAAATTAGTACCTTTTACAAAACAGGTATAAAAATGTTATTTTTAGGCACTTTAAATGTAGAATTACATCCAAATACCTTTCGTTTATTAAAAATAAATACCAAAGAAAATAATAATATTTCTTATAAAAATACAGATAAGATTTCTTGTAATAATAAATATATGGGATTTGAAATAGACCCTTTTACCCCTGCTAAAAATATTTTCTTTACACCTCAAAAATCTACAGCTATTTGTCAAGTAGGTAAAGGCAAAAATAAAAGTGTAATTGCAGCCATTACCCCATGGGGAGGATATGCATTTGATGGGTCTATCTTAGCTAGTATTAATAAAAAGAATCTTTGGATTAGTAATCCTTTTACTTTGATAGAAGATACCTTACGTTTACCTATCTTGCCTATACCTGATGTGACAACAGAAAATGGTAAACGTCTATTTTTCTCACATGTCGATGGAGATGGTATTATGAATAAAGCTGAATGGAATCCTGCGTTATTTTCTGGAGAAGTACTCTATGAAAAGATTTTAAAGAAGTATAAAACACCTATCTCTATCTCTATTATTGAGGCAGAGACAGCAAAACATGGATTGTATCCGAAGTCTAGTGAAGCATTAGAAAAGATTGCAAAAAAGATGTTTGCTCTTAAATATATTGAGGGTGTGACACATACTTATACCCATCCTTTTTATTGGAAAGAGATTATTAATGATGACTTAAATCCAGAATATAGATTGAAGGTAAAAGATTATGACTTTTCCCTTGATAGAGAAATTGGGGGGTCTTTAACGTATATCAATAAAACTTTAATGCCTAAAGATAAAAAAGCAAATATGACCTTTTGGAGTGGAGATTGTTTACCCACAGCAATGACACTAGAATATATGTATAAAAATAATATTTTACATATCAATGGAGGAGACACTACGATTGTCAATGCCTCACCATGGTTAAGCCATATTGCTCCTTTGGGACTCAAACGTGGAGACTATTATCAAATCTTTACAGGGGCTCAAAATGAAAATGTGTATACCAATGATTGGTTAGGCCCATTTTGGGGATTTAAGCGTGTCATACAAACATTTAAATTTACCAATAAGCCTAAACGGCTAAAACCTATTGATATTTATTATCATATTTATTCTGCTTCTAAAAGTGCTTCATTGAACGCCTTGCGTAAAGTATATGAATGGGCAATGAAGCAAGATGTCATGCCTATTTATACTTCAACATATATCCCTAAAGTGATGGATTTTTATGAAATATCTATAGCCAAAGAAAAGGATAGTTGGATGATTAAAGGGAGTAAGTCTTTAAAAACGATACGTTTATCTAAAAGTAATATTGTTGATATAGATGCTTCAAAAGGGGTATTAGGTACAAAAGAATATCTTGAAAATCAATATATTCACCTCTCTCCTGATGCTCAGCATATCATTAAATTGCGTAAAAATTTAAAATCACAAAACTATCTATTGGATAGCAATGGAATGGTTCAATCATATAAAGAAGAGGGTAAAAATAAATTTTTTACATTTCATTCAGAAGTTCCTTTTTATTTACGCTACCATGTATTAAAAGGCTGTACTTTAAAGAGTGAACCCAAAGTAGATATACAAGAAGAAGCTGATGGTATTACCACACTTTCATACACATTACAAGAAGATGTCAATGTCTCAATCTTATGTTTATGATAACCGTATTATTGTCTCAACGTATAGGGATATTTTTATGGTTTTTGCATTGTTTGTGGGGATATTACTTAGTTTATACCCTGGTAAAGTAGACCCAAAACAAATTTTAGAAGAACGTAGTAACCATGCTTTGGCTGCTATTTATCTTGAAAATATGCTTCGTTTAGAGCCTGAAAATATTGAGCTTATCTTTGCGACTATTCGCGTGAGTCTTGAAAGAGGAAACCTCAACCTATCAGAAGAGCTTATTGGTGTATTACAAACACCTAAGTATGCCTATATGGCTAAAGAAGTGAATCTTTTATATTTTAAAGTACTAAAAGCAAGATTTTTGAAGTAT
Organism: Sulfurovum sp.; assembly: GCA_027062365.1. Taxonomy (GTDB): domain Bacteria; phylum Campylobacterota; class Campylobacteria; order Campylobacterales; family Sulfurovaceae; genus Sulfurovum. The sequence continues at coordinate 15,990 of JAMOTK010000050.1, read as the reverse complement.
AAAGAAGTCAATAAAAAAGAAGAAGCAAATAGCTATAAAAAGAAAATGCAAGAACTATTGCAAAAAGCTTCAAAAGAAAATAAATTTGATAAGAAAGATGCTCTAATTTGGTATTCTGAAGCGATTGTTCTAAAAGATAAAAAATCAGCACTATTCTTTTTGAAGCCTTTGTATCAAGATAAAAATATATATGCCCTAGAACAATGTGTAAGTTTTGCAGAAGAAATTGGACATATCAAAGAGAAGCAATTTTGTTTGGAATCTTTAGCAACGCTAGATGGAAAGTCATCTGAAAAGTGGTTAAATGTTACGTATTCTATGTATATAGATAAAGGTCAAAATGAAAAAGCCTTAGAAATACTTCAAAAATTGCTTAAAATAGACAGTAATTATAATGATGAAATGGCTAGAATGCAAGAAATTACAGGTAAGCATAAAGATGCATCAGCACTCTATATTAAGCTTTATGAGGAGAGTGAGAGTAAAAAAGAAAAAAAGGATTATTTTTTTAAAGCAATGAACGTTTTATCCTTTTCAGGATTCAATAGTGAAGCTATTAAAGTAGCACAATTGTATGAAGATGATTATTTAAATGATGATGAAGTCATGCAAAAGATACTTTCGTTATATATAGCATTAAATGCATTGGATAAGGCTAGTGCACTTTCTATAAAATTACTCAAAGAGGAGAATAAATGAGATATGTTATAGGAATCTTTTGTTTAACATTTTATTTATATGGAGTATCTTCATCTGAATCCAATAAAACAATGAAATTGATGCATGACACTTTTATCTATAGTACGGATTTGAAAAATGCATATATTGTGAGTAAAAAAGCATTAAAAATATATCCAAATTCTATCTATTGGCACGAACAAGCTGCTAAAGTATCTCAATGGTTAGACAAAAGACCTGAGGCATTGGAACACTATTTATTTATCTATAAAAAACAACCAACTGTAGCGTTAAAAAAGAAGATTATTGAGTATGGTGTGACATATTATCAATATGAAATGATAGCACCTATGCTACTAGAAGAGGCTATCTCTAATCCTACAAAAGAAAATATAGAGATGATAAAATTTATTAATGATAAGGTGGGAAACCCCGAAGAATCTGCATTACTTCTTGAATCATTATTTAGCCAAAACAATGAAAAAATAGAATGGATAGAAGAAGCATTACAAATTTATATAAACTTAGGCGAAACAGAATCGATACAGCGTATTTTATCTTTGGTTGAATCTTTTGACTCTATTAGTTTTAATGTGGCTCAAGATATTTCAGATTATTATTTATCTCAAAATAATATTGAAAAATCATATACTATATTATTGCGTATAAATAAAAGCACTTTAGGGGATAGGGAAGTAAAGTATTATCAAAAAATAAGTGATATGGGGTGGTATTTACAGCGTTTTGAACCTGCAGCAAATGCTTCAAAAGCACTGTATCTTTTAGGACAAGGACGTTTCGTTGATACCGAACGTATGATTGCATATTTTTCTGATAAAGATAAAGCGTTACTAATAGATGTTACCTTAGATGGATATACTAGATTTAAAAAAGAGTATCTTTATTTAATGTATATTAATCTACTTTATGAACAAAAAGAGTACTTAAAACTCTCAAAAGCATTAGAAAAAATATCAGGGACAAAAGAGGGTAAAAAATTAGAGGTTAATGTAAATTTTTGGTTAATGAAAGCAAATATGTATCAGGCATTGGATGAAAAAGAAAATGCACTTGTTTGTTTACATAAAGCTAGGCTTATTGAACCTAATTCTGCTTTTATTGTTGAGAGTATACTATGGTTCTTCTTGAACAACCATAATGATGAAAATCTTCAAAAAATGATATTTGAAATTGAAGAAAAAGGAAATATCCATTCAGATTTATACTTACCGTTGGCAGTAGGACATTATATGTTACAAAGGTCTGATCGGGCTATGGTCTATGTACAAAAACTTTTACTCTTAGATAAAAATAATATTGAGACTAAAATGATGTATGCAAACTTGATGCAAACGCGTGGAGAAACAAATGGATTTTTAAAAATAATGCGTGAAGTGTACCTGTCTCTTCGTATACAACAAAGGGATAGTCCTACATTATTGGAAGATAAAGTTTTTTTAAAATCTTATTTAGAATCTTCAATTTATTTTTTAGGAGTAGATGCGTTTAAACGATTATTGGAAAAATCAGAAACTATTTTGGATAAAAAAGATTATATAAATTTATCTATATTTTGGGCATTACGAAATAATGCACATGAGTATGCACGGTATTTGACAACACGATTAGATACCCTTGAACCATGGATGCAACTTAGTATGGCATTACATGAGGATAACCGTATAGAGACTTTAGATATATTAACAGAGTTTTATAAAATGCTTCCTATTAGAGATAGGGTCAGTGCATCTATAAAAACAGGTAATATCGCATGGGCAGAAACTTTAACCTTTGAAGGGTTAGAAAACAATAGATACGATGCGTTACTTTATAAACAAAGATTGGACTTGATTGAATCTAATGCAAACAAGGTAGATATTGATACAGGATATTTAGACCGTAGTTCTATAGTTCAAAAATATTTTGATATTTCACAAAGATATTATTTAGAAGATGGATGGTATCTTTTTTCTTCACTATTTTTTGCTAAAAATACAAATAGAGACAGTAAAAATTTACAAAATATACCCAATTCAGATAAAAGTTTTGCATTAGGTCTTCAAAAACAATTTGACAAAGGATATATGAAAGTTGATATGGGTGTACGTGACTCTGTAAAAGCCTATAGTTATTTTTCTATTTTTACACACTATCGACCGATGCATAAGGTTATATTAGAAGCAGGATATAACAATAGTATGAAAGCATCAGATACCACATATCTTTTATTGGCAGGAAAAAAAGACCAAGTAAAATTAAAAGCTTCTTTTCAATATTTACCCTCTTCAAGTATTTCTTTGTCTTTGTTTTACCAAGAATTTTATGATCAAGAAGAGCGTTTTTTAGGGAATGGATATTATGGTAGACTTGAATGGTATCAGCAATTACATTCAGGCTACCCTGATATATCTTGGGGGATATTTGCTGATTTTGGGGAGTATTCTGAAAATAATACTTCTAGGGGGCTTATTGATACATTACAACCTTTTAAAGGGAAAGCCTTACCTGAATCGTTTTCTACAGTGGGAATGAATTTTGCGTATGGTACAGTGAATAAAACAAACTATACACGTGTCTGGCGACCGTATATGCAGTTTTCCCCTTCCTATAATACCTTATTTGAACAATTCAATTTTTCAGTAGGTGCAGGGTATGGGGGAAACATTTATGACAAAGACCATCTTGTGTTTGGATTTAATTACAATCAAGCAGTCAATGGTACACAAGAGAGTAGTTTTAATCTCTTTTTGCGTTATCGTAAATTTTTTTAGAGGAGGCAATCAACTATGTTTAGTTTAAAAAAGGTTCTTAAATATATGTTAGGTGAACCTTATATTCACTTTATCGTGTTAGGTAGTTTGTTGTATCTATTGTATACCAATACGAGTACACCATCTAATGGTTATACCCAAAAACCTATCGTTATTACGGCTATTGAAAAAGAGAAGTTAAAAAAAGAATTTTATCTTATATGGGAACGCAATGCAAGTAATCAAGAGTTAGGACTTATCATAGATAAATATTTTTATGATGAAGCATTACTCTATGAAGCAGAAGCTCTGGATATTGCACGTAATGACAGTGAAATACGAAAAAAACTTATCCATAAAATGAAACTTATTATGCACTCCTCTACACAATTTACAGAACCTACAGAAGAAATATTGTCTCTTTATTATCAAAAGAATATAGAAGAATATAGTCATATAACGGTACTCTCTTTTGCACATATATATTTTTTAAAAGGAGAGACAAAAGTATTAGAAGAGGTAGTAAAACAGCTTAATAGACTGCATATCCCTCCTAAAGATGCTTTACAGTATGGTGAAGCATTTAACAAAGGCAATCAAATGCTACATGCTACTCCTACAGAAATAATAGAAACATTTGGTCGTTACTTTACTAGAGAATTATTACAAAAGCCTAAGGGTAAATGGTTTGGTCCTATACACTCTAAAGAAGGAATGCACATTCTATATATTAAAGAAAAAGTAATTGCTAAAGCCTATCCTTTTGAAGACGTAGAAAGTAGGGTATATCAAGATTATCTAAGACAAAGAAAAAATGACAGTATAGAAAAATCTTATCAAAAAATCTTATCTCAATATCGAGTAGAGATACAATGAAACGATTGTTATCTATAGTAATATATCTTGTAGGGGTATCTTCTTGTGTAATGGGACATCAAACTGGCTTGTCTTATTTGAAGATTACAGCATCAGATACAGAAGATTTATTACTGGTCTATAAAAAGCCTTTGGAAGACTCTCAAGCAAAAAAGATTCAGATACATTTTCCTGCATATTGTACGAGAGTAACCTTTGGAAATAAAACAGTAACAAATGGATTTATTATAGATACCTATCATTTAAATTGTGGCGAAAAAGGATTGCTAGGGCAACGTATATGGGTAGAGGGGCTTATTCGAAGAGATAAAGGTATCTTAATAGAATACCAAGACAAAGATAAAAAAGAGAAACAACAAAATCTTTTAAGAGCGTCTACCCCATTTATGTTTATTGCTGTTACACATTCTTCTTGGAATATATTTAAAGAATATGTAGAATTAGGATTTTTTCATATTTTAACAGGCTATGACCATTTACTCTTTTTATTGGCATTGATTTTTCTAGCTTCTAGTCTCAAAGAATTATTTTATTCTATTACAGCATTTACGCTTTCACATTCTATTAGTTTAGGATTAAGTGTTTTAGGCTTTTTAAGTGTGCCTATTCCTTATGTAGAGGCAATGATAGCATTAAGTATTGTGATTTTATTTCGAGAAGTAATTTTTGATAAAAAGAAGATACGAAGTAAATTCTATCTTCCGTTGATGGTGTTACTCTTTGGTCTACTCCATGGTTTAGGTTTTGCTAGTGTACTCAATAGTATAGGCTTACCTGCAAATGATATTTTCTTAGCTTTAATTGCATTTAATATAGGGGTTGAATTAGGACAATTACTTTTTGTGAGCTTTTTTTCTATAGTGATGTTTGGCATAGGATATTTTTCTATGGCGTATCATAAAAAAATAGAATTTTTGATTGCCTATTGTATGGGGATAGTTTCATCATTTTGGTTAATAGAACGTATGTTAGCATTTTGATAGTTTATTGAAAAAGTTTTTGAAGTGTGGCGCGGCGGACGAGACTCGAACTCGCGACCTCCTGCGTGACAGGCAGGCGTTCTAACCAACTGAACTACCACCGCACCTATAAAGTTAACTTTTGCTACAAAACAAGTTTTGTGAGCTGTCTGCTGAAGACATTGTCATGGTGGTCGCTATAAGACTCGAACTTATGACATCTACCTTGTAAGGGTAGCGCTCTACCAACTGAGCTAAGCGACCGTATATTTATCTAAAACTTTGGCGACCCCTAAAGGATTTGAACCTCTGTTTTTACGTTGAAAACGTAATATCCTTGGCCACTAGATGAAAAGGTCAATGAAAAATATAAACAGTTATACTATTACTTTAAACACAAATGAAACTAGTTTCATGAGCCTACTGCTGAAGTAAATACAGCGTTAGCGTAGTAAAGATGAATTTTATTCATTTTACGTACTGTTAATAAATATGGTGGTCGCTATAAGACTCGAACTTATGACATCTACCTTGTAAGGGTAGCGCTCTACCAACTGAGCTAAGCGACCAAATCAACTTTTGCTACAAAAAAAGTTTTGCAAGCTGTCTGCTGAAGACATATTTTAATATATAAGTGGTGACCCTTCATGGATTCGAACCATGGGCCCATTCCTTAAAAGGGAATTGCTCTACCAACTGAGCTAAAAGGTCATCGTGGCGCGGCGGACGAGACTCGAACTCGCGACCTCCTGCGTGACAGGCAGGCGTTCTAACCAACTGAACTACCACCGCACCTAAATAAAATCAACTTTTACCAACAAAATAAATTTTGTGAGCTATCTGCTGAAGATATTGTCATCTAATAAAAATCAACTTTCACTAACAAAACAAGTTTTGTGAGCCGTCTGCTGAAGACGTTTAATAAAAACGTGGTGACCCTTCATGGATTCGAACCATGGGCCCATTCCTTAAAAGGGAATTGCTCTACCAACTGAGCTAAAAGGTCATTTTTTAACTTAACCTTAATGATTAAGTGGACGGAATTATAGCTCATAAATTCTTATATGTCAAGCCTTTTTAAAAAAAAATTTAAATTTCTAAAAATTCTTCTAATTTTTGAATGGCAAAAGTAGTAGATTGTCTTTGTATCATCTCTCTATCTCCATGAAAAAAGCATTGGAATATTTCTTGTGAAAAAGGGGTTTGTAATCCTATATAGACCGTACCTACAGGTTTGAGTGTTGTGCCTCCTAAAGGACCGGCGATACCTGAGACTGCCAAAGCATAGTTAGACCCTGCCAATCTTTGGATACCTTCTAGCATTTGACTCACACATTGGCTACTTACTGCTCCAAATTTTGTTAACGTCTCTTCTTTGACACCTAACCATAAATGTTTGATGTCATTAGAATAGGTGACACAAGAACCATCTAAGATAGAAGATGCTCCTGAGACGGCTGTAAATGTTGCGGCGATACGTCCACCTGTACAAGACTCAGCAAAAGAGATAGTATGGTTTTGAGAAGCTAGTTTTTGGATAATTTTTTCAATATTTTCATGTTTATTTTTCATAAAGTTATTGTATCTAAAAAAGTACAAAAATCTATAACAGTCATTTATAATGGACTTTTAGATATAATTATTACAATAATAATTGACTTAAGGTACTATAAAAAATGGATTATAAAGACACACTTCTTCTCCCTAAAACAGCTTTTCCTATGCGTGGAAATCTCCCAGAAAATGAGCCTAAAAAGTATCATGCTTGGTATGATGCCAATATGTATGAACAGATGAAAACCAAACGTAAGGGGGCTGAAATGTTTACTTTGCATGATGGTCCTCCCTATGCCAATGGAGATATTCATATTGGTCATGCTTTAAATAAAACACTTAAAGACATCATCTTAAAATATAACTACTTTCAAGGTAAAGATGTACGTATGACGCCAGGTTGGGATTGTCATGGTCTTCCTATTGAACAAAAAGTAGAAGAGAAAATGGGTAAGGCGAAGAAAGATACACTCTCTACATCTAAATTTAGAGAGATTTGTCGTCTAACAGCCGATAAGGCATGGAAAGCACAAAGAGAAGGCTTTAAACAGTTAGGTATTATGGCTGATTGGGAAAATCCTTATGTGACAATGGACTTTAAATTTGAAGCAAATATCTATAGAACATTGTGTGAAGTGGCTCAAAAAGGACTTTTGGTAGAGCGTCATAAACCTATTTTTTGGTCGTGGGCAGCGAGAACGGCTTTGGCTGATGCTGAAGTGGAATATGCTGATAAAGAAGACTATTCTATTTATGTCAATTTTGAACTTTCTGATTTAGCCAAAGAGACTTTGGGTATTGAGGGGAAGGCAGGGATTGTTATCTGGACAACGACACCATGGACACTTCCAGCAAATACGGGTATTTCACTCAATCCCGAAGAGCTATATGTACTGACCGATGATGGTCATATCGTGGCAGATGTACGCTATGATGCGATGATAGAAGAGGGTGTGGTATCTGGTCATGCTTCACGTAAGATAGCTTCTACAGAATTAGAAAATATGCTTACCATTAATCCTGTGAATGGACGTAGTTCTAAAGTGGTATTGGGTAATCATGTCTTAATGGATGGTGGAACAGGGTGTGTTCATACTGCCCCAGGGCATGGAGAGGATGACTACAAAGTGGGTCTTAAAAACAATCTTGAAGTACTCATGCCTGTTGATGAGAGAGGTTGTTATGATGAGTCTGTTGTAGGATTAAATCTTTTACCTAATCCTGAAACATTTGTAGGTATGCATATCTTTAAGGCAAATGAACCTATCTTAGAACTATTAGGCGATGCGTTGCTTAAAGTAGGAAAATTTACACATTCCTATCCTCACTGTTGGAGAACAAAAAAGCCCCTTATCTATAGAGCGACCAACCAATGGTTTATCTCTGTAGATGACAAGCCAAAAGGTTCAGAACAAACACTAAGAGAAAATGCTCTTTCTGCCTTAGACAGTGTTGATTTCTATCCAAAATCTTCTGAAAATAGACTCAAACCCATGATTGAGGGACGACCTGATTGGTGTATCTCTCGTCAAAGAGATTGGGGTGTGCCTATTGCATTCTTTAGAGTGAAAGCAACCAAAGAAGTGATTTTTGATAAAAAAGTACTAAATTTTATTGCTAATATCTTTGAAGAAAAAGGTACAGATGTCTGGTATGATATGGATATTGCCCAGTTACTACACCCAGAATGTGCATACAAAGCAGAAGAACTTGAAAAAGTAGGACATATTTTAGATGTATGGTTTGATTCTGGTTCTACATGGAATGCTGTATTAGAAAGTGGCAATTATGACGCAGGTGAATATCCATCTTCACTGTATATTGAAGGCAGTGACCAGCATAGAGGTTGGTTTCAAACTTCATTGCTTTTATCTTCGGCGATACATCAAAAATCACCGTATAAAACACTGATTACACATGGCTTTACGGTAGATTCTAAAGGTGAAAAGATGTCTAAGTCAAAGGGCAATGTCATCGCTCCTGATAAAGTTATCAAGCAGTATGGTTCTGAAATATTGAGATTATGGGTAGCATTAAGTGATTATCAATCTGACCTCAAAATCTCTGATGGTATTTTGAAACAAACGGCTGAACAGTATAGAAAGATACGTAATACCTTTAGATTTTTACTTGCCAATGTAGATGACTTAGAAGCGTATGTATCTAATGATGCCTATGGCGAATTAGATAGATGGATACTTTGTAAGGCTAGAGAAGTATTTGATGCCGTAAAACGTTCTTTTGATGCCTATGACTTTTTACGTGGATTTTCAACACTTAATCATTTTATCACCAATGAACTAAGTGGTATCTATATGGATATTACCAAAGATAGACTCTATTGTGAAGATAAAAATGACCCTATGAGACGCTCTACACAATCTGCGATGGCTCATATCGCTAAAGCAATGCTAGGATTAGTTGCACCTGTCTTGACATACACAACAGATGAAATACTTGAATATGCTTCCCCATTATTTAAAGAGAATATGAAGAATATATTTGATTTGGAATATCAAGAGGTGCCACGGGTAAGCACAGAAAATAGATTTTTCACTTGTGTTGAATCACAAGGAATCTTAGCAGATGGCAGTAAATCTGAATATATAGAATTTTCGATTTCTTATGAAACAATGAAAAACGCAAGAATAAATTTTTCAGAAGCTATCGATGGGTTAAAAAAAGAAAAAATAATTAAGTCAACATTAGAATTGGAAATTGCAGGTGACTTAAATATTTTAGATATGCAAAATAGTAAAGACTTAGAAGACTGGTTTGTAGTTTCCTCTGTCAAGAAGAATAGTGAAGGTGAGCAAGTAGCTTCGTTTGAGCTAGAGGGAAAAATATTTACTGTCCATAAATCGACACGTGCTAAATGTCCTAGATGTTGGAGATTTACTTCAAGTTCAGAAGAGTGTGCTTGTGAACGTTGTGCAACAGTGGTAGGTACATAATGTTTGATTTGACACAACCCATAGGTATAGAAGTAATCATCGCTTCTATTGTCTTTATCTTTGGCTTGGTGGGTGTGGGATTGGGATTGGTCGCATATTATAAAAAGAAACAAGACAGTTTTCTCAAAGATTAGCTCAATTATACATGAAGGTATATCATGGCAAAAGAAAATATAAGAACATCAGGTCTTTCACTAGTTAAAGGTAAAGCACTGATTGGAGATGACTTTTATGAAGTTAAAGTAATGGATACCATTACTGTAGCCGTGGTATGCGATGGTGTAGGGTCTGCGATGCAAGGTGCAAAAGCAGCCAAAAGAACTTCTCAGTTTTTGGTACATTCACTTAAAAATCGACCAAAATCATGGACTATGGAAAAGTCTATACTTCATTTTATCGAAAATATAAATAGAGTATTGTATTTAGAATCTATGGAAGATTACGAAAGAGAAGAGTTAGTCACTACTTTGACTATGGTCGTGATAGAAGGGGATAGACTCTATGGGGTTAATGTAGGGGATAGCCGTATTTATCTCGATAGAGATGGAGAGTTTGTACAGCTTTCTCATGACCACTCTATGGATGAAGAGGGTATGGAAAATGTCTTAACTGCAGCAATTGGACTAGAAGAGACAGTCTCTGCATATTATTTTGAAAACAATCTTTTAGCAGGAGATAAAATACTGTTGTGTTCTGATGGCTTGTATAATGAACTCTCCGATGAAGAACTGTCTCATGATATTAAAATGGGTGCATCCTTTTTGGTCAAAAAAGCATCGAAAAAAAATAATGACAATCTAGCAGATGATACAACGGCTGTAGTATTGGAGATAAAAGAGCTTGATTTACGTCTCAAACTAAAGCAGTCAAAACTTATTGTACAAGAGAAGTATAGAGTAGATGAGGTTATAGATGGCTATCTATTGCTTAAATCTCTTATCCAAAATGAACGGACATGGTTGTGTGAAAAAAGAGGGCTGAATTATGTGATAAAATTTGTACCTTTTGAAGCTGTAGATGATGAGCTACAACTTGACCTTTTTGTCAAAGAAGTGTGGATGGCAAAGAGACTTAAAGCAGGATTCTTTCCTAAGGCTGTCGTGCCTAAAAATAGAACACACCGTTATTATATCATGGCATTTGTAGAGGGTAAGACACTGAAAGAATATACATTGAAAAAACCACTTTCTGTAGACTTATCTGTAGAATTGGCTATTTTTCTGTTGAAGATGTCTCAATTTTTGATTAAGTATAATTTAGTACATGGTGATATTAAACCTGAAAATATTATTATTACCCAACGTAAGGGTAAGTTGGTATTTAAGATGGTAGATTTTGGGAGTATTACAGAAGCATATTCTAATGTAACACGAGCAGGAACACCTACTTATCTAGCTCCTGAACGTTTTAAGAAAGCACCTGTTACGGAACAAACCGAAATATATGCCATAGGTGTGACACTCTATGAAGCATTGACAGGAAAATTTCCTTTTGGAGAGATAGAGCCTTTTCAAAATCCTTCTTTTGATAAAAAAATAAAATCACCATTTATACTGAATGCCAAAATACCTGTATGGTTAGATTCTATTATTTTAAGAGCATTAGATACCAATACGGATGTGCGTTATCACAACTACTCACAGATGCAATATGAAGTGAGTAATCCCCAAAAAGTAAAACCTTATTTTGATAAAAATACTTCATTTATAGAAAAAAATGAGTTTATGGTCTATAAAATAGGATTTATCTCTATGTTTATTCTTAACCTTTGGCAGTTACTTTTTAGATAGTATTATTGGGCTTTTTTAATATTCTTACGGTGTTTTCTAAAGGTATCTGTAAAGTCATGTACCCCTTGTGCATTTTTCATAAAATAAAGATAATTACTTTTAATAGGATGAATCGCTGCATGAATAGCATCTATGCTTACCGACCCAATAGGTGAGAGTGGTAAGCCTTTGTATCGATAGGTGTTAAAGCGAGTGCTATCGGTCTTGATACGGATAGGGGTTACTTTGACATGAGAATATTTACCATAATTGAGTGTGCCATCCATCTGTAACTTCATACCTTTTTTAAGACGATTTTCAATCACAGAAGAGACGATAGGCATCTCTTTTGCATTGGCAGCCTCTTTTTGTATGATAGACGCTTTGATCAGTATTTCTAGCCATGCTTTTTTGTTGTAGCTACCCATGGTTTTTGTAGAAATATTTTGATACTTTTTTTCTGATTCTTTAAGTAAAAAAGAGATTAAGTTTTTTTCAGAGATACCATAGGGTACATAATACGTATCTGCATAAATACCTGCTTCTGGATAATATGCATATTTTTTATAAAAGGTTTCTAGTTTTATTTTGTCAAGATTAAGGGTTTTTTCTAAATTTTCAAAGAAGAGTACTCTTGTCTCCCCAGGGATTAGTGTGATTTTCTCCATTTTAGCTTTTGCTTTGGTTAGTTTATAAAGAAAATCAATACGGTTAATCTGAGGTTGGTCGATATTTACCCATCCACTTTGAGGTTTTCCTATAAGTATCAAAAGATATTTATCTATGATAGAAAGTGCATAACCTTGTTTAGTTAACTGTGTTATAATGTTGGAAATAGAGCCTTGTGGTACCAAAAGTGCTTTGGTGGGTTTTATAGGAAGTGTTGTATAAAAGGCAAAAGATATGATAAAGATGACGACAATATGTTCTATCCATGCCATCCATGTATTCCTGCGTAACAGTCTTGTCATTTTTTCTCTCCTCTTTGCTCTTTTGTTTATTGCACTCAATATTGGTATTAAGATTGATAGTGTAACCCTCTCCAAATATCATATAGATGGATTATACATCAAACTTGATAAAAAGCTTACTTTAAAAGCAAATAAGATTATAATTAAAAAGGATAAGCAGAGTCCTTCTTTTGGTCGTATCAATGATATTTTAGAACGGGTGAAGTATGTACTCACTTTTTTTGACCACATAGAACTAAAAGAAATTCATTTTAAAAATAATATTTTAGGTATTTATTATTATAATAATATTGTTCAACTTAGTAGTAAGGATTATCTTATTAGAGGGAATGTCCATCGTGAGGGAAAGATGCTTAAAGGTACTATTCCTATACTTCAATTAAAAAAGCATAATATGGTGTTACGTGGTACTTTTACGTATGATTTGCATGATGATATCTTAATCACTAAAGGAAAGTTTAAAGTTGAACATACATCAGGAACTTTTTTAGCCACAAAAACAGAAAATAAAATAAAATTTTCTTTAAAAAGTAATCCTTTTTCTGATTTGAAATCATTGGTAGAACCATTGGCTGTTTCTCCTAAAATTAAGAGCTGGTTGCTAGATAAAGTACAGGCTAAAGAGTACACATTAGAATCTTTATCTGGTGCAGGTATCATTAAAAATAAAAAGTTTAAGTTAGATACACAGAGTATAAAAGCTAAAGCCCTCTTTTCAGATGTCAATATATATTTTAAAGATGACATATCTCCTATTCTTGCATCGCATCTTTTCTTAACCTATAATGCTAAACAAGGACTTATTTTTGATTTGGATAGACCAAGGTATCTGGGTAAAAATCTCGATGGAAGTTCTGTATCTATTGTAAATTTAAGAGATGAAAATATAACGTTACATATAAATCTAAAATTTGATACCAAATTTGATAAAAGGGTGCAAGATTTATTAAAAGCGTATAAAGTAACTGTCCCTATCATACAAAAATCAGGCAAAGTCAAGGCTTCTTTAGATGTAAAATTAGGACTTAAAAAGAAATTTATTGACTTTGTGACGGATATAAATTTTACAAAAGGTAATCTTTTGATAGGAAAGATTGAATTGCCTTTACTCTCTGGTAACTTACAGTATAAAAATAAAAAAATTACATTAAAAAATATGCTACTAAAAAATAAGTATTACTCAGGAAATATCAATGGTATCATAGATTTAAAGAAGAAAAAACTAAAAGCTATCTTTGATGCAAAATATATCACTATGAAACAAGATAAAAAAAATTTAATTCATCTAAAAAATAAAAAATTACCTTTTGTTTTGGACTATTCTAAAAATATTCATGTAAAGATAAATACTTTAGGTTTAGACTTTTTGTATAAAAATAAAAAATCCATACTTAGTATTGATGATTTAAATAAGGTAAAACCTTACCTGTCTGAATCTATACCGATAGAAGAGGGTGGTAAGATAAAGATAAAAACAAATGATTTTAAAACCTATCGTTTTGAAGGTATGGTACAACGTAATTCTTGTTTTTTATACCAAAATGAAGATGAATGTTTGACAAAAATATCTCTCATCGGAAAGATAACCCCCAATAATATAGACTTTTATGCTTTTGACAAACGTCTTTATTATAATAAACTACAATCAACGATTAAACTTCAAAATATAAATATTGATTTGAAAAAATTTTTAAATGAAAATAAAAAATATGAGAGAAAGTCTGAAAATGAAAAAAAATCTGTAAAAAAATCTCAAAAAAAGAATCAACATTTAATTATTTTAGGTGAAAATAGTAATTTACGCTATGATGAATATCGCCTGATTACAGATAGTTATGATGTAGAGGTTAAAGAAAATGGTGATATTCAAGCCACTGGTAGTAGTTATGGGGATATTATTAAATTTTCAAGACAAAAAGAACTTTTTACTTTGCAAGCATTACGTATCAAAGATAAATCTTTACATCCTTTGATTAATTTTGATGGATTACAAAAGGGACGTTACTCTATTAAAAAAAGTGGAAATCCAAATATGATGATGGGTGAAATTATTGTAGAGGGAGGTGTGATGAAAGGGTTTCAAGCCTACAACAATACTTTAGCCTTTATCAATACCATTCCAGCTTTAGCTACTTTACATAAACCAGGGTATTCAGAAGAAGGCTTTATTATTAAGTCAGGTTTAGTAGAATATAGAATGATAAAACGTGATAAAATTATCTTTGATTCTATCTACATCGAGGGAGAGTCTGCTACTATTGTAGGGAAAGGAAGCCTAGATTTAAAAGCCAAAACGATTGATATGTCATTGAGTATACAAGTAGCTAGAGAATTGGGTAAAGTAGTAGGAAGTATTCCTCTTGTTGGATATATATTGATAGGAGAAGACAAAAGCATCACCGTAGGGCTAAATATCAAAGGAAGTTTAGATAAACCTATCGTATCTATCTCTGCAGCAAAAGATATATTGTCGTATCCTGTAAATATGATTAAACGTGTCTTAGATACAACCCTATAGACATAGTAATTCAAGTTTGAAAAATATTTAATAAAATATGCTAAAATTATTAGAATAATTTAGAAAATTACCTGATTATAGAAAAAACAAACCCAGACATAAAGCTATCATACTATAACTCTATACTGGTTCCTGTTAAGAATGTTACTCTGTTTGTAGAAAGATTAGAAGAAGAACTTTCTGTGAAAGAAGATAATGGAGATGCAAATATGGGATTTATATAATGAGAGTATCATCATCAAGAGTATCATCATCAAGAGGATTAAATATGAAAGATTTCAAATACCTAGACCTCATAGAACAAATCAAACAAGATTTCAAGATTGACTACTATGGTAATCATGGTATTAATCATTGGCGAAGGGTGTATACCAATACCCAAAAGTTGAGTAACCATTACAACCTAGAGTCAGAAGTTTTTGAACTCTTTGCGTTATTACATGACAGTAAACGTCATGATGAATGTGAAGATAAACATCACGGTGTGAGAGCCGTAGGGTATATACAAAAGCTATTGAGAGATGGGACTATAACTTGGTTCCTTCTAAAAAACTGTGGGTAACTCTCCACCTAAACTTCCCTAAACCTATGATTTACCAAAGAGAAATCCAACTTTCCAATGAGTAAATAGACGATAATCTTGTAATTCTTAAAAGTTTTGTATCCTCTAGCTTTAGACTTAGTGGCTTGAATAACAGAGTTAAGTCCCTCTAGTATTCCATTGTTTATTTTACTCTCATACCACTTTAAAATACCTTCCCAATGTCGCTTTACTGTCTTCGCTGCTTTGATGATTGGGTCTAGTCTTGAATGTGTCGCCCAGTAGTACCATTTGGGTTCCTTCTAAAAAACTGTGGGTAATCCAAAATCAGCTATAATCAAAATATAAAATTCACTAAAAGAGAAGAGATGACAAAAGAATTATTCCAAATGGCATTAAATGTAACAGAACCGTGGTTTG
>JAMOTK010000049.1 GCA_027062365.1 Sulfurovum sp. | reverse complement strand
AATGAGGCTTATTTCTCTGGTGTTAATAATTTAAAATTTGATGAGAATGATATGTTACCTAAGGTGTCACAGGTTTAGATAATAAGGATTTTTATTTAGTGGTCTTGACAATGGGGGACATTATATATCTAGGTCTAAATCGGCTTTTTGCAAGACGCGTCTGCCCCAAAATGGTGGCGTTGGGACGGGTTGGGGTGTTGGTAGTTTTATTTGCTCAAATGGAGGGATAATAACTTTCTTTTTGACTTTCTTTTCGCGTTCTTTCATATCCCCTGCCAAACGCGTATCAAGTCCAATGCTTGGGTCTTCGTTATACTATTTTTAATAAATTAGCTAACGGAAGTAAAATTATCTACAATACCTATTAATGTGTTGTTTGTACTTTTTTGTCCTTCTAAAATTTCTTCTAATAATTTATGATACTTTTTATCAATTTCCAAAAATATATCATATCTTTTTTCTTTAGAAGTATATGTATCTTCTTTTATAATATTTTCTTTCACTAAGAATGTTAAAAGTTTTATTTCTAAGCCATGTAAATTTTTCGTAACCATTCAGCATCACTCCAAAAAACCTCTAATTAGAGTATATTTATGTACTTTTTAGCTTAAACAATAAGCTTTTTCTATATTAATAGTGACTTTTTATTTAAAATAGATATTAGTTTAAGAAAAAATTGTTGTATGCTGAATGGTTACTAATTAATAATATCAAAGATATTATTTAATTTTTTAATTATCTCTTTTTTTACATCAATAAGTTTTTTATTTTCAAAATATGACAATTTGTTATTATCTATATCAATTTTATAATCATAAGTCATCTTTGTTTTTTCATCATAACCAATAATAAAATATTTTGTAGGTATATAATCTTCTATTGTTGTATTTATTAGTCCTGAAAAGTTTCGTAAAAACTTATCCCATTGAATATTATTTTTATCTTCATCCTTTTTACCCCAATGCCATTCTCTTTTAAACTCTATAGATGGTGTTTCTCTCCCATCTGATAAAATTCTATCTAATTGTTTTTTTAATATTTCATCCATATATTAGACTCCCAAATTTTTAAATTATACCCTATAAAAAATGATTAAGTAGCATTCTATTCATAATCTACCTCAAATTTATTACTTAAATTCCATTATAGAATAAATACGCTATAATATAAACATAAAACCAGATAGTAATCCGTTTTAGTCGTTAGTTTGGGAATTTATTATCAAACCACAGCTATCATCTTTCCAGTAGTTTTTGGTCTATTGGACATCACTTAATCTTTTTTGAATAATGTTTTCAATGATAAAACTTTTTTATTCATATCTCTTAGCTTTACCAATTTTACTGTATTATCTTCATACTTTTTTTCAAATACTACAAATATTTCTGTCTTTTTTGTTCTTCTATTTGGCTCTATGGATTTATCTACTTTATCAAAAGAAGAAATAATTTCAGGAATTAAACAAATAAATTCCAAATCTTCTTTATGCCTATTTTTAACATGACGAACATACTCTTCTGTAATAATTACTTCATAAAAATTAAGTGTTAATGGGATAAATTGTTTAATCTTTTGTGCTAACTTCATATCAATTTCACATAAATAAAGTGATTTATTTGTAGAAGAAATACAAGCTTTCTCTACAAAATCACAAATAATTGATTTATCTATCATATTTATCACACCGAATAATAAGACGCATTCCCATGATGCACCACCAACGCCGTCGTACTCTGCTCAGGGTGTATCTGAAAGGTCTCACTTAGTTCTATCCCAAACTCCTCAGGCTTCAACAAGTCAAATATCAAACGGCTTTGTTCCAAATCGGGACAAGCAGGGTATCCGAATGAGTATCTTGCTCCTTGGTATCGGTTCATTCTTACATCTCTTAATGAGCTTCCTTCTTTGTCTGCGATACCTAAATCTAGGCGTATTTGTTTGTGGGCTACTTCGGCTAGGGCTTCGGCTAGTTCTACTGAGAAGCCGTGAACCATATTGTATTCTAGGTATTTTCCTGCGTCGTATAGCTCTTTTTCGTAGACTGAGAATTTAGACCCTGCACTTACACAAGTCAAAGGCATGATGTCGTGGCGTTCGTGGCGAAAGAAATCGCTTAATGCTCGGTGGGGTTTTCTGCCTTGTCTTGGGAAAGAGAATTTGCCGACTGCTTTGTCTTTGACGAGTTCAAAATCGTCTCTTGAGGCATTGGCATCTACATTCCAACCCTGCGTTTCATCAAAAATAAGCAGTTCTTTGTCGTCGCTTCTACATGGATAATAGCCGTAAATAATCGTAGGGTCAAAAAGGTCTTTTTCTATGAATTCTCTTTTGAGCCTTTCGTAGGCAGGATAGACGGTTTTGTCTAAGAGTTCTTTGTATGCTTCTTTGGTCATTCCTTTGGATTTGTAGCCCCAATGAAATTTAATCACTGTGCGTTGATTGACCCAGTTAAATATCATATCTAGGTCTAAATCAGCTTTTTGCAAGACGCGTCTTCCCCAAAATGGAGGGGTGGGAATGTCTTGGGGTGTGGGTAGTTTTATTTGCTCAAATGGAGGGATAATAACTTTCTTTTTGACTTTCTTTTCGCGTTCTTTCATATCTCCTGCCAAACGCGTATCAAGTCCTACGCTATTATCTTCGTTATACTTTTCTATACGGCTCATGGCGATGACTCCATCAAAGGCATCTCTACAATAAAATATCGCTCCTTTGTAGATAGGACGGCAAAAATCATCTACAAAGCTTCGTGTCAAAGCAGCCCCTCCCAAAAGTACAGGAATATCTAATCCCATCTCTGCCATAGTTTCAAGATTATCTTTCATAACGGCTGTAGATTTTACCAAAAGTCCAGACATTCCAATGGCTTGGACGCTGTTGTTTTCTACGGCTTCAAGATAGGTTTCTAATTGTACTTTAATCCCTACATTGATGACTTTAAATCCGTTATTTGAGAGGATAATATCCACAAGGTTTTTACCCACATCATGCACATCGCCTTTGACTGTACCAATGACTAGCGTGGTATCTGTGGCTTTTTCTTGCTTGGTGAGATAGGGGTTTAGATAATCCACCGTGGTTTTCATCGTCTCGGCTGATTGGAGTACGAAAGGCAGTTGCATTTGACCAGACCCAAAGAGTTCTCCAACGACTTTCATCGCGTCTATGAGTATTTCATTGACGATAGTATCAGGGTTTATCTCATGTCTTGCCTCTTCTACGACTGGTATCATGCGTTCTTTGTCGCCGTCTAATAGGAGTTTGGCGATTTTTTCTTCGTAAGACATCGCTTGATATGCTTCATCTGCTCCTTACTATCTGATTTTGATTTTATTTATCTAATCATGCCACTTATTGTATGTTGATTTATTTGCATACAAGATGTATCATTACTCAAAAAAGTAATTCTATGCCCAATAAAAACAAACTCCTCATTCTCTTCGGAAAAAACATATCCAAACTACGAAAAGAAAAAAACCTCTCACAAGAAGCCTTAGCCCAAAAATCAGACCTACACAGAACACATATAGGCATGATAGAACGAGCCGAGAGAAATATCACATTATTAAATATAGAAAAATTAGCCAAAGGATTGGAGGTATCAATAGATGAGTTATTCAGGTTTTGAAAATGAAGATAAGATTATAGAGGCACTTAATGGTAAAAAGATTGATGAGCTAAATATTAATTTACAACAATTAATCAAAGAGAGCTTTAGAAATTATCAAGGAACAATAGAAGCCATCAAACAAGCAGGGCAAAATAAAAGTGATTTAAAAATTACTATTGCCAATGAGTCTCACACTTATTCTATCAAAAAAGGCACAGGCAACAGCATACATCAAGAACCAATTGAACCTTTTTTAGATTTTTTGGCTAAAAATTATGATATTGATGAAAAGATGAAAGATAATTTTAAACTTTTTATTTGGGGTGATGGTACTTTAGATGGAAAAGGAAATATATCAGATAGACTCTCTGCACCTCAATTTAAAAAGAGTTATCCCAAAGTTATTGAAGATATTCAAAACTTTTTTAATGGCATTAAAACCCCTCTTATCAAACGATTTTTAATAGAGGGTGTAGAGTCTAACTCTTCGGCTGAATATGTCTATTATGGTATAGTCGAGAGTGGTGTATGTTGTAAAAGTGATAAGATAGTAGAATGGATAGCTAAAAACAGTTCAAAAGGTGCTATTTCTGTGGGTAAACTCACTTTTCAAGCATGGAATAGAAATATCAATGGTGGCGATAAATCAGAGAAAAAAAGAGGTGTTATCCAACTAAAATGGGGTTCTATCAAAGATGATATAGCAATTATTGCAAATAAAACAAATATGGGTACAAAAGAAGGCACAGCACAAGAGATTAAATTTGTAAAAATCCTCAATCAAAAAATAGATTTAAGCTATTGGCATACTCTAAAACTAGACCCAAATCATCATTATGCCATTAGAGTTATTAGCAAAAAATACGGCTCACTCAATGAGTCAAAAATCCTACCCAAAGCCGATGCTTTTATCGCTCAAGGTCATGTAGATAAAGAATATTTAGATTCTAAAGAGGGTTTTTTAGATGAAAAAGATATGCAAAAATTTAATCTTCAACCCATTAATTATAGTGGTATCTCCATCAAAAGAGCCGACTCAAAACAGTATCAAATTATGAAAATGAGTCCCTCAACCTTTCAAAAACTCTTTGGCTCAAATATCTTGGCAAGTGGTTCATCAATTTATTGTAATAAAGAGATTGAATTTATCAAAAATACCAAACTTTTAGAAGCATGGGGTGTGAGAGAACAAGAGTTTAGAGAGTATTTCAACCAACAAATAAATATAAACCTCATCTCTGTCACAGATGCCACAAGCAAAGAAAATCTAAAGCGTATCAAAACCTTTTCTAATCAAGAAATCGCTAAAATCATAAATACAAATAAAAACATTTCAGATTTTATCTTTTTTGGCATAGGCAATTTTGAAGAGCCTTTTACTGCCCATTCGTTATTTGAACAAGGAGAGTTTAAACCTAATTACATAATCCCATTTACGATAACGACTGGTTCTGGTCGTAGTAAAGGGGTTTATACTTTGGTTTTGAAGCCGAAAGGTTAAAAAATGATAAAATTTAACTTTTTTAAAGCATTAGCAGGAGATAGTATCTTAATTTCAACAGATAATACAAATATTCTCATTGATGGTGGATTTGGAATTACTTATGAGGAACAGATAAAACCCAAATTAAACAGAATAAAAAATGGTTTGGATTTAGTTGTTTTAACACATATAGATGAAGACCATATATGTGGCTTAATTGAAATGATTAAAAATGATAGAAAAAATACAGCCAAAATAAAAAAATTATGGTTTAATTCTATCAAAAGTATAAAAGTACGAAAAAATAAAAATATTTCAGTAAGTTATGGTCAAGGTATTACTTTTGATGACTTAGTAAAAGAGCATAATTTACTTAATAATGAAGTTTTTTTAACCAATAAAGAGAATCCAAAGAAATATATCATAAATAATGAAATAGAATTAAAATTATTATCTCCGTATGAATCTGATTTAAGAATTTTAGAAGAAAAAGAACCTAAAAATCAAAATCCTACAGAGTGTGGAAAATACAAAGCCTCTCAAGTATCAAGTAAATTTGGAAATGATAAACGACCTCCTAATAAGTCAAGTATTGCATTTATCTTGAAGTACAATAAAAGAGAATTTCTATTTTTAGCAGATGCCAATATAGATATTATTAATAGGTCTTTAAAAAATTTGGGTTATTCAGAAGATAATAAATTAAAAATAGAGTTTGTAAAGCTTTCTCATCATGGTAGTTTGGAAAATATTAATAAAGATTTTCTAAAAATCATTAATACAAATAAATTTATAATTCTTACAGATGGTAAGAATAAACGCAATGCTCATCCAAGTAAAGAAATTTTTCCTTTAATTATAGAACATCAAGGAAAAGACAAAGATATAGAGTTCATATTTAACTATGAGGGAATAAAAAATAGAAAACTACAAGAAGCTAAAGAGAATAATATTGATTTATCAAGGTGTGCATTTAAAGTTTTAGCGTATAATACTTTAGAAATATAGGGAGAGAAAGTGGAAGAAGATGAGATAAAAGAGTGTATTGTTAAAATTAAGACAAAAAATTCTCATGGTACAGGGTTCTTTATAGCAAAAAATAAAATTTTAACTTGTTTCCATGTTATTAAAGATGTTTTAGAAAAAGATATAAAAGTTATTTTGAAGGAACAAGAATACTCTGTTGAAATTGTAGATAAAAAAGAAGAATTTGAGATTGATTTAGCCATTTTAAAAGTGGAGGTGGATAATAAAAAATTTGTTAAAATAGATCACCTTACATTAGAGGAACATAAGTTCAAAAGTTATGGTTTTGCAAAGAGTGAATATTTTTCGGAAAATGCTCCTAAAACTTATGATAGAGGACTCGTCCCGTTAACTTTTGATTATGAAGGTAATGAAAAACATTTTATGAAATTTAAAAATGGACAATTTGAAGAAGGTCATAGTGGCTCACCAATTATAAACTTATCTACAAAAGCAGTTTGTGGAGTTCTTAATGCTTCAAGAAATACAAATAGTAGTTTAGGTGGATATGGGATTCCTATTGAGAAACTAGAATTATTAGATAATAAAGGTGTAAAAATGATTAATATAGAAATTGCTATCAAAGAAACAGATACATTGATTAAAAAAGGGAAATTAGTAGAACAATTAGTCTCTAAAATCTTAAAACTTGAAAGTTATACACTCAAAGAACAACTTAGTAACAATGGTAAAAAACAAGAATTTATATACGAAAATAATGAAAATAATATATATATAAATTTTTATGATAAAGAAGAAGTTAAAAAAGAATATATAGAAGGTATTGTAACAAAGCAACTAATAAATGATTATGATAAGGTTTGGATATTAGCTACTAATGGATTAGAGAAGAATGCTGATGAATTGGTTTCTAAATTAAAAACTAAGCAAAACATTATTAATTTTTCACAAAATAAATTATTAGATTTACTCATTTCAACTAAAGTTATTGTTGATATTTCTTCACTAGATAGAAGTCTTTTTAATGATATTAATATAGAAAACAACTCTTTTATTATTTTTTCTGAATATGGTTATTTTTATATAACGAAAATACAAGATAATCAAGCAGAAGGTGTTATTGTCTATGATGCAACAAATGGAAATATAATTAAAGATACAGCAATATTAAATAATTTGTCAAATTTGGATATATCTTTTAAATATTTAGATTTTTATCTTATAGAAAATTTTTTAGAAGATATTATAATGGAACGAGAGTCCCTAAAAATAGATACTAATAAATTATCATTATCATTAAGATATATAAAAAAGTTTCAAAAAAATGCTATAAATTTTAATCATCCATATAAAGAAAATATCCGATTAGAAGATGTATTTATTTATCCTGATTTAGAAATCATTAGTAAAAAAATAAAGGATATAAAAAAATCTTTGGAAATAAACTCTGTAAATTTTACAAATATAGATGAGATTGGACATAGTATCATTTATGGCTCAGCTACATCAGGAAAAACTTCATTTGCATATATGTTACAATTGGAATATGTAAAAAATAAGTATATTCCTATTATTGTTGATGGAAAGAATATTAATAACAATGGTTTTAAAAAAGAAAAAATAGAAAGAAAACTTTTAAAAACTTTTAATAATCAGTATGATGAAAAATTAAATTTTTCTGATTTTAAGAAGTTAGAAAAAGTTATATTAATAATTGATGACTTTCATTATACTTTTAAAAATGATGATTATAAAGTATTATTTATTAATAACTTGATAAGTTTGGGTTATAAACATATGTTGTTTATTGCTGATGAATCATTATTATTAAAGTCAACAACAGAAGGAAAGTTATCAGAAGCATTATTAGACTTTCATCATTTTAAAGTTTTACCATTAGGTCATAAATTACGAAATGAAGTAATTAAAAAATGGGTTTCTCTCGGTCGAGAATCAGAAATAGATAAAAATGACTTATTGCATATTGCACGAGAAAAAGAAAAAATTATTAGTTCAACGGTAGGATACAACCTTGTTCCAGCATATCCATTGTATATATTAACTTTATTACAATCGATGGAAGCAAATAGTAGAAACTTAAATGAAAATAGTTCATATGGGCATTATTATAGTTTTTTGATTATGCAATATCTTAGTAGTGATAATACAATGGAAGAAAAAGATATTACAACAGTATATGGATTTCTATCAGCCTTAGCTTATAAATTTTTAAAAGAACAACAATATACAATTACAGAGCCTGAATTATTAGGCTTTTATGGTGATTATCGTAAAGAAAAAAAATTTACACCTTCTTTTGATGTTATGCAAAAAGTAATTCATACAAATATTTTAATAAAAG
This sequence comes from Sulfurovum sp., assembly GCA_027062365.1. Lineage (GTDB taxonomy): Bacteria > Campylobacterota > Campylobacteria > Campylobacterales > Sulfurovaceae > Sulfurovum. The sequence goes on along the minus strand of JAMOTK010000049.1, from coordinate 19,310 downwards.
ATGATAATAATGGATATAAGTTTTCTCATGAATACTTATATTATTATTTTGTTGCAAAATATTTGGCTAATAATATTAATAATCCTGAGATTGTAGATTTAATTCAAAAAATGTCAGATAGAATGTATAGAGTAGAATTTGCAAATATTATTATGTTTTTATTGCATCATTCTCCACAAAATTTTATACTTGAAATATTAATAGACAAGACAAAGCAAATATTTAAGGAAATAAAAGAGTTTACATTTTCAATAAAAGAATTAGAAAATATAAATAAATCTTTAAAAAAAGAAAGATTACAATTAGAAGATAAAACTGTTGAAGAAGCTAGGGAGGAAGAGTTAGAAAAGGAAGAACAGCATTATCATGTTACAAAAAAAATTAATTCAGAACAAGAAAATGAGTATCCTGATTATGATGAAGAGATAGAAGAATTAGATACTTTTTCAGAATTAAATTTAGCATTTAAAATGATTGAAATATTAGGACAAATAGTTAAAAGCAACTCTAATTTAGATGGAGATTTAAAATATAAACTCATAGACGAAGCATATAAAGTTAGTCTGCGAACTCAAGGTAAACTTGTAAGCTTTATAGAAACAAATCATAGCTTATTACTTGAAGAAATTAAAAATATTATTGAAAGTAAAAACTATATTTCAGAACATGAAAAAAATGAAATTGCAGGAGAAATGGTTTTTGCAATGGTTTCTTCTATCTCTAAAGGAATTATTAGCAAAATAGCAAAAGCTGTTTCATCTGAAGAACTCACAATAATATATAAAGAGATTAGAGAGTCTGATAATGATAATCTTGCTATAGAATTAATTGACCAAGCAATTATCTTAGATTTTAAAAGTGGATTAAAAGTTAGAGAAATTGAGAAAATGCATAAAAAATTAATGAATGATAATAATACTTTACCAGACTTTATACTAAAAAAACTTGTATTAGAACATTTGTATATGTATCAAACAGAGATATCTGTAAAACAATCAATATCTACTAAATTAGGATTAGATGATGCTTCACGAAGAAAAGAACAGATAAAAGCTAGTAAAAAATAAAGGGACTATAAAAGTTTAATTATTCCCCTAGCCAACCCCACCAAAACAGGCACACTCACACTATTCCCAATCTGCTTATAACTTTGAGCCTTATTAGGCTCTATTTTATAGCTATCGGGAAAGCCTTGAATCCTCAAACACTCACGCGTAGTAAGTTTTCTCATTTGATTAACCAATACGGGTACATTATTGCCACCCGTTCCCATTTTGGCTGTTAGGGTTGGGGATAGACTATCGTATCTAAAAGTAGCACGAGACTTTCTTATTTCGTAGGCTAGTAGTAGAGGATTGTCTTTTATTTCGTTGTATTTTTTATGCTCTTTTAGATTGTGTTTTACATTAAATTTTGCAATATCTGATATTTCAGAACCTATTGGGTTTTGGTCTAATATACTGTTTAAATCTACTTTTTTATCTAGTTTATCAGGGAATTTAAACTCTACTTCTTTGTCTTTGAAACCTATGATATAAATGCGTTCTCTGTTTTGTGGTACACCGTAGTCTTTGGAGTTTAGGACTTGATAGAATACTTTATAATCTAGCTTTTTTTCCAATGTTTCCAAGATGACTTTTAGGGTTTGTCCTTTGTCGTGGCTTGTGAGACCTTTGACATTTTCAAGTATAAAAGCTTTGGGTTGTTTGGCTTGTATGATGCGTTCTATGTCAAAAAATAGTGTGCCTCTTGTGTCACAAAAACCTTTTCTCTGTCCTGCTATGCTAAAAGGTTGGCAAGGGAAACCTGCACATAAAATATCAAAATCAGGTATCTCTTTGGGGTCTATTTTTGAGACATCTTGCAGGGGATAATCTCCAAAGTTTGCTTCATAAGTGCTACACGCGTGTTTGTCTATATCAGCAGAAAAGACACACTTTGCACCCACAGACTCAAAGGCTAATCTAAAGCCACCAATACCCGAAAAAAGGTCTATAAATTTTAGCATTTAGGCTCTTTTATGGGGAGAGGTTCTAAGTTTAGACCTTTAAGCAGATGTACGATGGTATCTACATTAAAGGCATTTCCTATCATCTTGTAGCGTTGGGCGTTGCTACAAGAGCTTGTATAGTTATCAGGGATTTTTTGTAGGCGTTCGGACTCTAGGGGTGTAATTTTACGAATACGACTACCATCAAAAATCTTGGTAGTATCGGCACGAGCTAAGATAGTTGGGGATTTACTTTTGAGTGAATAGACTCGTCTTTGCCTTTCGTGGTCGTTGATGATGGTTTTGGGTACATCAAAGAGTTTGACTATGCCATCTTTTGAGGCTAATTTATTTTTGGATATATTCTCACTTACAAACTCTTTGAGACCTACTTTATCAAAAAAATATTTCTCTTCTACATTTTTTTCTACGATATGAGAAAGTACCTCTTTATGATGGGTATTAGGGATTTGAGGAAAGTTTATATTTGTCCAATAATATCTAGGGCGTGATTGAGCAGAAAAAAGCGATGAATTGAGTTCAATAAAATCTACACCAACCATTTCACTCATAAGATTACCCCATTTATTTTTGACATTTTCTAATAAAAAATATTTGGGTTGGAGTTCTTTATAAAGGCGAATATATTCATAAAAAAGTCTTGATTTTTCACCTTTTAGACCTAAGCCATTTTGGGCATTACTCAAATCTTGACAAGGACTCCCACCAATAAGTAAATCTATCTTGGGTAAATCCGAAGCTTTTATCTCTTTGACATCTCCTAAGTGAATTGTACTAGGATAATTCTCTTTTGAGACTTGTATGGCAAATTTATCTACTTCTGAGGCATAGTAGTTTGTAATAGGGATATTGAGCTTTTCTAATGCTATTCTTGCACATGATATGCCGTCAAAGAGGCTTAGTATGTTCATTGATTCTATCCCTAAACCGAATAATAACTAGCATTCCCATGATGCACCACCAACGCAGTCGTACTCTGCTCAGGATGTATCTGAAAAGTCTCTGATAGTTCTATGCCAAACTCTTCAGGCTTCAACAAGTCAAATATCAAACGGCTTTGTTCCAAATCGGGACAAGCAGGGTAGCCGAAGGAGTATCTTGCTCCTTGGTATCGGTTCATTCTTACATCTCGTAATGAGCTTCCCTCTTTGTCTGCGATGTTTAAGTCTAGGCGTATTTGTTTGTGGGCTACTTCTGCTAGGGCTTCGGCTAGTTCTACTGAGAAGCCGTGAACCATATTGTATTCTAGGTATTTTCCTGCGTCGTATAGTTCTTTTTCGTAGGCTGAGAATTTAGCCCCTGCACTGACACAAGTCAAAGGTATGATGTCGTGGCGTTCGTGGCGAAAGAAATCGCTTAATGCTCGGTGGGGTTTTCTGCCTTGTCTTGGGAAAGAGAATTTGCCGAATGCTTTGTCTTTGACGAGTTCAAAATCGTCTCTTGAAGCATTGGCATCTACATTCCAACCCTGCGTTTCATCAAAAATAAGTAGTTCTTGGTCGTCACTTCTACATGGATAATAGCCGTAAATAATCGTAGGGTCAAAAAGGTCTTTTTCTATGAATTCTCTTTTGAGTCTTTCATAGGCAGGATAGACGGTTTTGTCTAAAAGTTTTTGATACTCTTCTTTGGTCATGCCTTTGGATTTGTAGCCCCAATGAAATTTAATGACTGTGCGTTGATTGACCCAGTTAAATATCATATCTAGGTCTAAATCTGCTTTTGTTAAGACGCGTCTTCCCCAAAATGGAGGGGTGGGAATGTCTTGGGGTGTTGGTAGTTTTATTTGCTCAAATGGAGGGATAATAACTTTCTTTTTGACTTTCTTTTCGCGTTCTTTCATATCTCCTGCCATACGCGTATCAAGTCCAACGCTTGGGTCTTCGTTATATTTTTCTATTCGGCTCATGGCGATGACTCCGTCAAAGGCATCTCTACAATAAAATATCGCTCCTTTGTAGATAGGACGGCAAAAGTCATCTACAAAGCTTCGTGTCAAAGCAGCTCCACCCAAAAGTACAGGAATATCTAATCCCATCTCTGCCATTGTTTCAAGATTATCTTTCATAACGGCTGTAGATTTTACCAAAAGTCCAGACATTCCAATGGCTTGGACGCTGTTGTTTTCTACGGCTTCAAGATAGGTTTCTAATTGTACTTTAATCCCTACATTGATGACTTTAAAGCCATTATTTGAGAGGATAATATCCACAAGATTTTTACCCACATCATGCACATCGCCTTTGACTGTACCAATGACGAGCGTGGTATCTGTGGCTTTTTCTTGCTTGGTGAGATAGGGGTTTAGATAATCTACGGTGGTTTTCATCGTCTCGGCTGATTGGAGAACAAAAGGCAGTTGCATTTGACCAGACCCAAATAGTTCTCCCACGACTTTCATCGCGTCTATGAGAATTTCATTGACGATAGTATCAGGGTTTATCTCATGTCTTGCCTCTTCTACGACTGCTATCATGCGTTCTTTGTCGCCGTCTAATAGGAGTTTGGCGATTTTTTCTTCGTAAGACATCGCTTCATAGGCTTCATCTGCTCCATCGTCCTCTATGACGGCATCGGCGAAATGTTCTATAAATTTAAACAGCGATTGGTCATCAGGAGAAAAAAGCACTTCTTCACAAATGGCACGGTCTTCATCACTCATTTTGGCTAGAGGTACGATGTGTTTGACATTGATAATGACCGTGGTTAGTCCTGCTTTCAAACAATGGTGTAAAAACACAGAGTTCAAATAGCGTCTCGCATTAATCGCCAAACCAAAAGAGATATTAGAAAGTCCCAAAGTAGAACCCACTTCGGGGTGTCTGATGTGTAATTCTCTTATGGCTTCAAGCGTCTGTATCGCTGCGTCACGGTATTCTAAATCCCCCGAACCTACTGTAAAAGTAAGCAAATCAAAGATAAGGTTTCTAGGGTCAATTCCATGAGTATGAACTGCCATATCATACATTCGTTCGGCTTGGGCTACTTTGTCTGCTGTGGTTTTTGCCATACCTATTTCATCAATGGTTAGACAAACCAAAGCTGTACCAAATTTTTTGCTTAGTTTACAAATATCATGAAACTTCTCTTCGCCATCTTCAAGGTTTACAGAGTTGATAATCGGCTTCCCACCAATACATTTTAGCCCCTCTTCCATCGTATGAACGCGTGTGGCATCTGGCATAAGAGGTAGAGGGATTTTTTGGTTATAAAGCTCCATAATGGCTCTCATATCCACAGCTCCATCACGCCCTGCGAACTCCACATTCACATCCAAACAATGTGCACCATCGCGTACTTGGGCTTGACCTACAGTAAGCGTACCTTCATAATCAGAAGCGATAATAAGCTCTCTAAACGCCTTTGACCCAGTGGAGTTAGAACGCTCTCCAATAAGCAATGGAGCAGGTTCTTGAAAGAGTTCGGTGGTATTAAAAAGTGAGGCTATAGAGGGTTCTATAAAACCTGTTGGGGCTTTTGGGATTATATTTTCAAGAGCTTTTTTAAGTGCTTGAATATGTTGAGGAGTCGTACCACAACATCCTCCCAAAAAGCTCACACCGTCAAAATCTGTAAACTCTAGTTGCTTGGCTGTAAACTCCTCAGGGTTCATCGGATAATAGGTATATCCTCCTCTATTTTGAGGCAATCCTGCGTTAGAATGCACAGAGATAGGAAACTTACAGAGTTCAGATAATGTACGCAGATGCTTCTTGACTTGGTCTGGCCCTGTTCCACAATTGAAACCCAAAGAGAGTATATCAAAAGGCTCTAAAATCGTCACAATCGTATTGGCATCTGTTCCAATAAGCATAGACCCACTTAGCTCAATGGTTACAGAAACCATAATAGGCAAAGCCACACCTCGTTCTGTATTGGCATCTTGACAAGCATGAAGAGCCGATTTAATCTGTAAAGGGTCTTGACAAGTCTCTAGCAAAAAGACATCACAACCTCCATCAATCAGCCCCAAAGCACAGATTTTATAACCCTCATACATCTCATCATAATGTATATGCCCTAGTGAGGGTAATTTTGTTCCTGGTCCTATTGAGCCTAAGACAAAACGAGGTTGCTCTTTGGTGCTATACTCATCACATATCTCTTTGACAAGCATTGCACCCTTTTTACTTAGCTCATAGGCTCTCTCACCCATATTATATTCATCAAGTACCCACGGCATCGTACCAAAGGTATTGGTCTTAATCATATCAGCCCCTGCCATTGCATAGCGTTTGTGTATGCGTTTGAGAAGCTCTGGAGCTGTGTCTATCAGAAGCTCATTACAGCCCTCTTGGTCTTGCCCCTTATCACATATCCACGCTTCACTAGGTACTTCCAAATCTTGTATCTGCGTACCCATCGCCCCATCAATAATGAGGAATTTTTCTTTGATAAGTGACTGTATTGTATTGGTTATTGACATCTTATGCCCCTTTGTCTTAATGGCGTAATTGTAGCAAAGTATGTCAAATATTAGCCTTTCTTTTGATGATTTTCTATCATCTCTATCAATTGATTGGCACTCTCTTCGTACATATCAAATATTTTATTGACACCTGCTAAAAATAGTTTTCTATTGTCTTCTTTACTATCTGAGAGTGTAATTATCTTATCTTCAAAACCATTGGCTCGTAAGGTAATGCTATAGTAGACATTTATCGCTTCTTCATTCATGGCACATACAGCAATTGTATCTGATAACAGAGGAATATTCTCTTGATGCGTTGTGATAAGTTTTTGTATTTTAAAGCCATCATTACGTGCATTTTGTATACGTTCTTCATCTACATCATAGATATATATCTCTATATTGGCTTCTTTAAGTGCTTTACAAATATCTCTACTCTTGTGCGTATATCCTAAAAAGGTAATGCTTTTTTTCTCTTCTTGGCTATGTTTATAGAGATACGTAAAAGCTTTTTTGGATACTACGGCGTAAGGTTCTACTGTCCCATCTACTTTAGTAGCACGGTATTGTGCTTTGAGTGCAATATGATTGATACGGCTATAAATGATAGGTTTAACATAAACACTTTTGGCATTGAGGATAAAATAGATATTATCTATATCTGAACTGGTCAGGGTTAGCATCGCAATGATATTGTCCCTTTGACATAAAGTAGCAATCAGCTTGGCACTCGACCCATCAGCATGGATTACTTTATATCCATCATGTAAAGCTTCACTGGCTTTGCTTTCATTATTTTCTATGATAAGAGGTACATATAAAGGATGACTTTTTAATTTTTTGCTAATTGTTCTACCTAAATGTCCATAGCCATTGATGAGGATGACATTTTTCATCTTACTCACATGGTTGATACTGTCTTGATTACGTAAAGTATCAAAACGTTCAGAAAAAGCAGATACCATTACCGAAGTCACAAATGAAATCATTGCAATACCAAAGATAATACCAAACATAGATACCACTTTGCCTATCTCTGTCACAGGTGAAATGTCACCATACCCTACTGTAGAGATAGTGACCAATGCCCAGTAAAGTGCATCAAGATATGAGGTCAGATTATCGTTGATTCCAAATTCTAAGAGATAAAAGATAGACCCAAATGTAAAGGTAATACCAAAAAGTGTATAGCCTAAAAAGATAAACTCAAAACGTTTTTTAAGCAAAGCATCAAACAAACTAGAAGCCCCATGCATGTAGTGATAAAGCTTTAAAAGTCGGACGATTCTAAACTCTGGAAATATTGCAATGAAGTCTATCAAAGCAGGAAGTGAAATCATATAGCGTAATTTTATTTTGATGACATACCAATAGATATTATCTATCTCTTTATGCTTAGCTACAATAAGTTTATGTATATCATGGCTTGTCCAAAAACGTAAGATATACTCCATTGCAAACATGACCGTCACAAAATAAAAGTCTAATGCTAAAAGCCATGGAGATATTTTGCCCGATTTATCTAAGATAAGTATAGAGATAGAAATGATAATGAGCAGTATCATAAAGGTATCAAAATACTTTTTATAGGGAGATTGTACATCATCTAACAATGCACGAAAAAAAGTCTTTTTCTTTTGGTAAGAAGTAGAATTTTCTAATTTTTTGGAGAAACTTAATAAAGTATTTTGCATGATTTCTCCTTTATAATTAACCCAAACGATCTTTAAGTAGCTCGTTTACTTTGCTAGGATTAGCAGCACCTTTAGAGGCTTTCATCGTTTGCCCGACAAAGAAGCCAAAGAGTTTCTCTTTACCCCCTTTATATTGCTCTACTTTATCACTATTATTTAGAAGGATTTTATCAATAATAGCCAAGATAGCACCATCATCACTCACTTGTGCAAGACCTAATGTATCTATCAACGCCACAATATCACGGCTTTCATTTAGCATCATATAATCAAGTAGCTCTTTGCCACCTTTTCCGGAGATAGTACTGTCAGATATTTTAGCAACAAGTAGCCCTAATGTCTGTGCATCAATAGGCGAGTTCAAGATAGCAAAACCAGCTTTTTTGAGACGACCCAATAGCTCTGATGTGAGCCATGTAACTGCTGTTTTAGGTGTAGCACCTTGTGCTAACATAGCTTCAAAGTAATATGCCATCTCTTTGTCTGAAGTAATCACACGTGCATCATCTGATTTGATACCCAACTCTTCTACATATCTTTTAATCTTAGCATCGGGGAGTTCTGGCATCATTTTGGCTTCATCTATCATCGTTTGTGTAACGATAAGTGGACGCAAGTCTGGGTCTGGGAAATAACGATAATCAGCAGCTTCTTCTTTGCCTCTCATTGACTTGGTTATGCCTTTTTCTACATTCCAAAGACGTGTTTCTTGATTCACTTCTGTTTCATACACACCATCTTCATAGGCTTCTGTTTGACGCTGTACTTCATAGGCAATCGCTTGTGCTACAAATTTGAATGAGTTGATATTTTTTATCTCTACACGTGTACCAAATGCTTCTTGCCCTTTGGGACGAATTGAGACATTGACATCACAACGAAATGACCCCTCTTGCATATTGGCATCAGAAATATCAATATAACGTACCATAGAATGCAATTTTTTCAAATAAGCTACGGCTTCGTCAGAGTTTCGCATATCAGGGTCTGATACGATTTCGAGTAAAGGTGTCCCTGCACGATTGAGGTCTACCTTAGAGTGGTCACCCTCGTGCATATTTTTACCTGCATCTGCTTCTAGGTGGGCTTGTGTCATACCAATACGCTTTTGCGTACCATCTGCCAAATCAATAAAAACTTCACCCTTCTGGACGATAGCTTTGGTGAGTTGCGTAATCTGATAGGCTGTTGGGCTATCTGGATAAAAATATGATTTTCTATCAAAATAAGAAGTATGATTTACATTTCCATTGATAGAATATCCCAATCTCATCGCTTTGACTGCTGCTTCTTGATTGACTACAGGCAAAGCACCAGGGAGGGCTAAACAAGTAGGACAGGTATTAATATTTTGCTGTGCTGCAAATGAGGTAGGACAAGCACAAAAGAGCTTTGTTTTGGTATTAAGTTGTACGTGGACTTCCAGACCGATGACGGTTTCAAACATAAGGTGTTCCTTGCTTAGATAAGTAAAGATATTATAGCCATTTGGTTATTTAAGGGAGTTTATGAAGCGAGATATTCTTACTCTTTTTCTAGTAATTTTTCTAGTAATTTTGTCTGTTTAGTAAGCTCTAAATAGTTCTCTTGACTGACAATAAAATGTTCCAAAAGTAAAACGATAGCCAATCCAGGTAAAGCACCTATAAGAAAAGCGACAATAGAATAAAAAAAAGATTCTTGGTAGTAGGCAAGAAAGGAGTAAATAGCACCTAAAAAGGCTGTAGCCCAAGCTACGCCCAAAAGAAAATTAACCACAAAATAAAGTATTTTATCTTTTAATCTCATAGTTAAATAACTCTATAGGCTTAGTGGCTCTCATCAAGTACAATAGCACCTGCAAGATATACATACGTAAGAATCATAAAAACAAAAGTTTGTAAGAATGCCATAAACGTAAGCAATACAAGTGGAGTAATAGGGATAAGCCATGGCACTAACATGAGAAGAACCCATAAAAACAAGTCATCTCCCTTAATGTTACCCATAAGTCTAAATGCAAGTGAAACGATACGAGAAGTATGTGATACAAATTCAATTGGGTACATCAAAAGTGACATTGAGAACTTAGCTACAGGGTGCATATCTCCTAAGTGTACAAAGTTTTTGAAGTATGTAAATACACCTTGTGCTTTGATACCTTCATAGTTATAGTATAAAAATACGATAAGTGCCAATACCAATGTTACATTGATATTAGAAGTAGGAGACTCAAACCCTGGGATAATACCAATAAGGTTACTCACAAGTACAAACAAACCAAGTGCTGCGATGAGAGGCAAGTACTTACGTGCATGTTCTTCACCCACCACATCTTTACCCATAGCAATCACACCTGCTAGGAATGTTTCCATAACATTTTGTGTACCTGTAGGTACTGCTCTTAGACTTTTTGTAGCCATTTTAGCAATTAGGATAACAATAATTGCTACCAATATCAAATGTATTCCCATCAAAATGGCAACATGATCTGGATTATTATGATGTAGACCTAGTAGCCCACCGATATAAGTATAAATACCTTCCATTTAAAACATCCTCTTGTATAAAATATTGTGAGGATTATACCTATTTTGTACTTAAATATCTCTAATTAGACCTTTAAAATGTAAAATTTTCGCCCAAATAATATTTACGTACATTAGGATTGTTTTTTATCTCATCACTTGTACCTTTGGCTAACATTTCTCCATTTCGCATGACATACGCTCTGTCACAAATATCTAATGTTTCGCGTACATTATGATCCGTGATAAGAATACCCATATCAAGCCCTACCAATTGTTTGATAATATTTTGTATATCTATCACAGCGATAGGGTCAACCCCTGCAAATGGCTCATCAAGAAGTAAAAATTTGGGGTCACCCATCAAGGCTCTAGCTATCTCTACACGTCTTCGTTCTCCACCACTAAGACGGATACCAATACGCGAACGAATCGGCTCAATATTAAATATCTCCAATAATTTTTCTATACGTGTAGTAATGACTTGTTTATCCAAACGCAAGGCTTCCCCTGCGATAAGTAGATTTTCTTCTACGGTGAGGTCTTTGAAGATACTTGACTCTTGGGGTAAGTAGCCTATCCCTAGCTTCGCTCGTGAACTCAAAGGTAAATGTGTGACATTTTCACTGTCTAAAAATACTTCTCCATCGGTTGCATCTGTTAGACCACAGACCATATAAAAAGAAGTTGTCTTTCCTGCTCCATTAGGTCCTAGTAGTCCTACTATCTCTTTGGAATTGACCAACAAAGAAATATCGTGTACAATTTGTGTTTTTTTAATTGTTTTGGAAAGTTTTACTGCTTCTAGTGTATGCATGATGTCTCTATCCTATATATTCTACTATTTTCACTTGATATTATATCAATACTCTGTACATGATAGCCAACACTTCCTAAAAAGGTCTTAAGTCTCTCTCCACCCCACTCTATGATGTGCCATCCCTCTTTTTCGAACTCTTCAAAAAGCCCCATTTGCATAAATTCTTCATACTCCAAACGATACAAGTCATAATGATACAAAGACCCACCATCAGCACAAAGATAACACTGTTGCAAAGAAAACGTAGGAGATGTTACATCCGATTCAATCCCTTTGGCTTTGGCTATGGCTTGTGTGAGTGTGGTTTTACCTGAGGCTAAGTCACCTGAGAGAAAGAGTATCGTATCACGAGGGAGTCTCTTCTTTAGATACGATACCACTGTATCAAGTTGAGATAAAGAGGCTTTAATTTCTTTCATCTTATGAAGATGCCAAATCATGACTCATTTTGCTCATAAAGTCCAAATGTTGTATGGTCTTAGCCGAGTCTAACTGTGCTTCTACCCTCTCTACAGCTTCTTGTATATCTCTTACATTCCCATCGACAAAGAGTGCAAAAGCTGTGTTAAGTACCACGATGTCTCGTTTTGCTCCACGCTCTTTGCCTGAAAATATATCTCTTGTAATCTGTGCATTAAACCTAGCATCTCCACCCAGTATTTGCTCTTTTGCTGCTAGATTAAAGCCAAATACCTCAGGATTTATTTCACCTTCTAAGATACGCCCAGACTCTATATATGCAAAAGAGGTACGACAGGCTAACCCTATCTCATCCATGCCATCTTGACTAGATACCACAAAAGCTCTTTGGGTATCCAATGCCACAAGAGCTTCTGCCATACGTTTGATATAAGAGCTATCAAATACACCCAAAAGATATTTTTGAGGCGAAGCAGGATTGGTCAGTGGTCCTAAGATATTAAAAATCGTACGATGTGCTATTGATTTACGAATAGGCATGATATGCTTCATTGCAGGATGATGGTCTGTAGCAGGGAAAAAGCAAAAACCAGTCTCTTCGAGCATTTTAAGTTTATGGTCTATACTTAGATTTAGGTTTAAACCCAAAGCTTCTAGTACATCTGTAGCCCCAGAATTTGAAGTGATACTTCTATTGCCATGCTTGGCTACTACATGCCCCATGGATGCAAGTAAAAGTGCTACAGTAGTAGAGATATTGAAGCTACCACTTTTATCGCCCCCTGTGCCTACTATATCTATCGCTTTTTCTCTTAGTGTCTCTGATAGATTGAGGGTAAGTGAGTACTTTCTCATCACAGAGGCAGCGATAGCAATCTCTTCTGCACTTTCCCCTTTTTCATATAAATCTATGAGAAATTTACGTGCATCTTCTGTAGGCATTTTGTTTTCAAATAGGTCTTCAAATTGTGCGTGTATAGACATTTACAGCTCCTTTACATAATCCTCTTTTTTACTCTTAGGTATCGTTTTGGTTGTAGGTATCTGTAGCACTTCATAATGCCTTGCCCCTTTTAGATACTCAATAGTCACCTTATCCCCTACCTTCACATCTTTGGAGGCTTTGGCTTTCATACTGTTGATAAATACCACGCCAGACTTTAGCATATCTGTAGCAATCGTACGACGCTTCACGACATTTACAGCCGATAACCATTTATCTACTCTCATACTCTTTCCTTTTACTATTTATTGTGCAAACATATCTTGAGCAATCTTCGCTTCCATGACACCTTTCATAGTAAGCCCTCCACTTTGGGAAATATACTGCTCTTTTTCCAATATACTAAAGACATCTTGACACTCAGGCATCGCAAACATACCCGTCTCAATTAGCATGTTTTGAACATCTTTGAGCGTCTCAGTTGGCTCTTTTTTCATAATAGCCAAAAGACATACACGTTCTACTACATTTTCTTCATTCATTAATGCAAGTCTTCATTCAGTACAACTTCTCTTGTACTTCTTCTTACGATAAGTTCGCCAGAAGTAGAGTCTTGACGAAAGTGAAGACCATTCAGCCCTTGAAGCTCATCGGCTCTAAACAGTGCTTTTTCTGCCAATGATGCTTGTGGGTTTGCTTCTTTTATCTTCGTTAATTCTTCTGAAGAGATACTAAGTTTTGTCCCTGCAAATATCGCCACACCACCATCGATGATACAGGCATCACCAAGAGGGATACCACAGGTAGAGTTTGCACCCAAAAGTGTATTTTCTCCAATACTAATAGGGTTACCATCTGTGCCAGAAAGTACACCTAAGATACTAGCACCCCCACCCACATCAGAACCAGCACCCACGATAGCAGAAGAGGAGATACGCCCTTCTACCATTACAGCACCTAATGTTCCTGCGTTAAAGTTAATGTATGATGCCCCTGGCATAACAGTCGTCCCAGCTGCTAGTTGAGCCCCCATACGTACTTTAGACGCTTCTAAAATACGTGTATTATCAGCAGGAATTATATGTTGTAAATAGCGTGGAAATTTATCCACAGCATCCACAGTAGGATAGGTACCATTGAGTTTCATCTCTATTTCATTGTCTCTTAGATAGTCAAGTTCATACGGTGTATTGCCTACCCATGCCACATTAGAAAGGATACCAAACGCTCCATTTAAGTTGACCGTTCTAAGTGCTACCTTCGCTTGAGAAAGTGCATAAAGTTTGAGATACACAGCCTCTACAGAATGGGCATTTGCATCTTCAAACAAAAAGACAATTCTAAAATTTTTGCCTATATCTTCCATATTTGCCAATGCTTTAATCACTTGTACATTTTTGTGAGCCTCACCCGTAGCCTCTGCCAAATATGGATCAAATACAGCCATCGCATTTTGAACAAAATTATCATTGATAGTCGCTACAAACTCCGACCCAGAAAAGTCTACTGTACATTTAGCCTCTTGTAATGCCTTGATAAACACAGCAGCTGACCCAAAGTTCTCATTCCAATTAATCAGCCCAAAGTTAGCTTGTAAAATCTTATCAGCATTCTTCTGACCTCTATCCACACGTGCGATACCAAATGCCATCGGCTCTTTATACCCTACTTGTGAAGTAACCTCTGCTACCAATGCCTTAAATGCCTCTGTTGATTGTACTGTCTCAATTGCCATGGAACACTCCTATATAATTATTAAAAGGATTATACTTGATTTTGTTTAACATTTTGTATTATCTAAGGTGTGATGGGTAGAAAGAGGACAAGCGTAAAACAAAGTAACTCAAAATTTTGTTCTTTAGCTAAAATACTTAAATAACAACAAATATATTTTTACCACCTTCATACCTATATTCAAAGTCCATAGCATGTTTACGAAGTATGGCATTGACAATATACAGCCCTAGACCAAAGCCTTCACTCTCATTTTCTTTACTAAAGGCTTCGGTGTAATAAGACAAAGACTTCTGTAAGGCTTTGCCTTCACTGATAAAAGAAATCGTCTTTTTATCTATGCGTATCTCTATATTTTTACCGTATTTATAGGCATTTTCTATAAGATTTTTAAAAACAATACGCATAGAAGCAAAATCTACTTCTAGTATCTCGTCTGAAATATTACTAGGAATAGGTGTATCTAAATAGAGTAAATCACAGGCTTCATCTATCAATTCTTGAATGCGTATAGGTTTGTTGAGAAGTGCATAATTGCCTGAGCCAAATTGCTCCATCTGTGCTAACTCTTTGAGCAATAGTGACAAGCGTGTAAAAATAGAATCTAACATCACCTTGGTTTTAGGTTCATCCACGAGTTCTACCAAAATCTTGCCCTTGGTGACGGGGGTATTGAGTTCATGAAAAAGATTACGGATAAAAAGCTCTCGTGAGGCTTTGAGATTTTCTACCTTTTTTATAGTGTCATAAAAAGCATTGGTTGCTAAAGAGACTTCATCTTTTTTGCTAAGATACTGATAATGAGGCAAACCACCCTCTCCATAGTAGCGAATATCTTGTTCTAGTCTTTTTAAGGGTACAAGGCTTCGTCGCAAAGAGAGATACATCAACACAAGCATAGACAAAAACCCCAATAAAACCAAAATAAAGAGTAAAAACTTACCAATAAAAGTCTGTTTGTCTTGAAGTAAGAGATTCATTTTACCTAATTTTAGATGTAAATACCTCTGCCCTTTATAGCTCAATAATATTCTCTTTTTTGCTCTTACTTTGCGTTGAGTAGCATAAAAAAGCACCTCTTTTTTGAATGCCCCATAAATAGGTTTCAATTTAAACTCTTCTAAAAGAGCATGAGGTATCTGCTGTGTTGTGCGTATCTCTTTAGATATAAGCCTAGCCTTATAAAAAAATTCTCTATGTTCTTTTTTGGAAATGTGCAATGCCACAGAAAATGATGCAAACAACGTAGCAATCACAGCAATAGAAAATAAGATATTGAGCTTAAAGAGGATAGAGTGTCTGTTCATATTAGCCTCCTATATACTTATATCCTACACCTCGTATAGATTTGATATAAAGAGGGTTTTTGCTATTATCCCCTATCTTTTGGCGTATGCGTCCTACGATGACATCAATACTTCTGTCGCTACTCTCCCAACGCAAAGCATTAATACTATTGACAATAAATTCACGGCTAACCACTTGATGTTTTTTCTCTAAAAAAAGACTAAATATCTCGTATTCTGCAAGGGTAAGGTTGAGTGCTGTACCCTGTTTTGAGATAAGCATTTTGACTTTATCTATCAAAAAAACTTCTTCACTCTTTTGAGATGTAAACTGCGTATAGCGTTTGATAATGGCTTGGATTCTTGCAACCAACTCACGAGGCTCGTAAGGTTTAGCGATATAATCGTCTGCTCCTGCGTCAAATGCCACGACCTTATCACTGACATCAATCCGTGCTGTAGAGATGATAATCGGTAAAGAAGGGTAGCGTTCTTTGATGATACGACACAGTGCCAATCCATCCATTTCGGGCAATCCCAAGTCTAATAAGACCAAATCATATTTCTCTATTTTCAATTTTTCTAATGCCGTTGACGGTAGTGCCACCGAGAAAACGTCTATCTCATAGCGAGAAAGATACACTTCCAAAAGTGCTGTAATCTCTACATCATCTTCTACCATCAATATATGCGACATAGATTGCTCCTTAGTGTTTTGCTTTAGAGAGTGCGATAAGTTCTGTTCTTTGTGCAGGAGTAAGAATATCAAAGATTTTTTGCATTCCTTCAGCTCTTTTTTCTAGCATAGCATCTCTTCTTTTTTGCATTTCTTCTTGCATTTTAGTAAATTTTTTCTGCATCTCTGCTTTAAATGCCACTTTATCAAAAGTCGTTGCAGACATAAAGGTACTCATATCAGGTTGCATAGATTGTTTCATCCCCTCTCTTTTTTGCTTGAATGCTTTTTGATTTTGTTTCATCATCGCTTTACGCTCTTGTTTGAGAGCTTTCAATGCTTTTTGTTGCTCCACAGTCAAATCAAGCTGTTTGACCAACTGATACATACCTCCACGGTTTCCATGCCCATTCATCCCCATTGCAAATGCACCCACACCCAATCCAACCACCACTACAAACGCTATCATACTCTTTTTCATCTATTATCCTTTAATCATTTTATATTTCTCTATAATTGAGATACCCTAAGTATAAAGTAAGTTTGTAAATTTGTTGTTAATACTTTGTAAATAAATGTAAATAGAGGTTATTTTTACGTTTGAAGATGATTGATTATTGTAATAAATTACGCTAAAATACCATGTTTAGTTGGGCGATTATTATAGAAGTACATTGTGAGGAGTTAGGTGGGACAGGGTCAGCCTCTAAAAAGGATGTAACAATGAAACTCACCATTTTAATTGTTATGCTTTTGTTATTAATCATAACAAAAGCGTATTAAAAGCTTGTGAGAGAGCATCAACTCTCTCATCTGCCCCAACTAAGCAAATTATATCATAAATTTTTTAAATCTAAAACTCGTAGGTTCGATTTTATCGAACGATTACCAAGATATTATCATACTTCCTTGTTCGATGAAATCGAACCTACATAAATATCCCAAATCTAAAATCAAATCCGTAGGTCGGAGTCTCCGACTCCAACATTAACCCAAACAAAAAACACATTTTAAAACTCTCAAATATCTGTCGGAGTGAGGACACTCCGACCTACGCATTATCATTGAAAGTATAGAATATTACGCTAAAATACTCTGTCTAGTTGGGCGATTATAGTGAGGAGTTAGGTGGGACAGGGTCAGCCTTTTTGAAAGGATGTAACAATGCATTTCTTAATAATTGTTATACTTTTGCTACTGATTATAGTAACAAAAGCGTATTAAAAGCGTGTGAGAGAGCGTCAACTCTCTCACCTGCCCCAACTAGGCAAATTATATCATAAATTTTTTAAATCTAAAATCAAATCCGTAGGTCGGAGTCTCCGACTCCGACATGAACCCAAACAAAAAATATAGTTAAATCTTCTCAAACATTTGTCGGAGTGAGGAGACTCCGACCTACAAAAACAAAAAACAAAAAACAATTATTGTCCGACTCTCACACAACGCACATAATAACTAGTGTCCTTATAGTAGCTGAACGTACGGCCACTGTAGAAATACACACGCCACGCATTGCCCTTACGACCCTCGTAGGTAGAAGAAGACCAATAATAATAGTTAGAGCTAGTATTTGTAAATCCATCTACAATCGCAGGAAAGACCTTGCCTCTATCTATGATGGTTTTGAGTTCATTGATGTTGGGGAGTCTCCAGTCGCTGTGTGTATCTATTTCTAACGCTTTACAATAGGCTATAGCATCTTCCCAAGGCATGGTATTGCCAATAGCATTATCTTGCCACTGTAAGCCTGTGGTGCTGTCTGTGACTATCTGTGTACTGTCATCTCTACTAAAATCAGCCCATAAAGCTACACTAAGCCCTATCGTAATCAAAAGGATTTGTTTCATGTATTGCTCCTATATTTTTATTACTTTAACCCAAGGGTAGAGACACGGCTCTACTCCTACAACTATATTTTATTTATTCCAAACCGTAGGGGCGAACCCATGTGTTCGCCCTTGAACGGCAATAAAATTCCAATCACCACAAAAAACCCGTAGAGGCAGACCAATGTGTCTGCCCTTGAACAAAAAACAATTATTGTCCGACTTTCACACAACGCACATAAAAACTATAGTACTTATAGTAGTTGTCCGTACCGCCACTGCTGAAATACACAAACCACGCAAAGTCCTTAAAGCCCTCGTAGGTAGAAGAAGACCAATAACCGTTAGAGCTAGTATTCTCAAAAACTGTAGAAATTGAAGGGCTAGTATTACCATGCTCTACAATCCCCTCCAATTCAACAGAAGTAGGCAATCTCCAATCATCATACCCTCCCAATGCCAAAGATGCACAATACTCCGTAGCTGTATCATCAGCAGGGTCTGCTGTGCTGTTGGTGTCGTAACATGCAGGGTCACTTGTATTGGCTCTACAAATATTATAATTATCCGTAGTTAGCCACTGCTTGGTTACAGAGCTTACATTGGCATCATCTGCCCACTCTAGCCCTGTAAGGTGGTCTGTGACTATCTCTGTAGCATCATCCCTAGTATAATGAGCCACTACACCACTTTGGTAGTAGCCGTCATCTTCTAGTGAGCTAATAGGTACTACTTTATCTCCACTCTCATCATAGCTTTGTGTTTGTCCTATTTTTTTGACGACACTTGAGCCTACACTTAGGCGTATCTTTGTTTTGGTTTGGTCTAAAGTAGTGGTGCTACTAGCTGTCAAGGTAAGTACCTAACCAAAATAAATCATCAAAAATAGTATAATACAAAATGAGATATATAACAGACCTAAATAAAAAGACAATTGAAGCATTAGAAGAAATCATAAAAAATGAAGTACGCTATAAAA
>JAMOTK010000048.1 GCA_027062365.1 Sulfurovum sp. | reverse complement strand
TATGTTTAGTATTCATCTCACCTCTTACTAATTTCTCATATCTTTTTTTAGTCTTTTATTCATGCATAGTCTTTTTCAGTATTTTACTGTTTTATTCCTGATTTAAGTTGTGTAGAAAGGTATGCCTTTGGTAGGTCGTATGCGTTATCTATTTTATATGCTTCGTGACCCTATGAGACAGTATTTTGGGGATGAAAAGTTTTATGAATCTTTTGACAAAGTCAAATGGGTATATGATGTCTCTGAAGGTAAGTCTGCGTATGCGTCATTTTCTCCTGGACAACCTCAAAAAAGTGCAAGACTCTCTATCAAAAATGCCAATTGTGTACTCAATACACAGAGTGTAAGTGACACATTTTCAGTGACCTTTGGGGCAGATTCTCCCTATCCTTTTACCACACGTTCTGTATTTGGGCGTAGTGCGATGAGTGATGGCGCTATCTCTCCTGAGGGTACACGCTCTTTCTCCAAAGGGGCATATTTAGGTAAATTCCCTATCAATACAGGAGAGGGAAGCTTGACTTCCAATTTTTTGTATACGCATAAATATGATGTTAAAAATAATCGATATTTAGATGTCAAAGAGGGGACACTGTTTGCCAAAACAGTCTATAGAATTTTGAGATTTTTACTCAACCGTAAGATAGCAAAAAATGTCTATACACATTTGGTGATACATTGTAAAGATGCTGAAAGTTATCTTTTTGATAGAGATGTTTTGGTCTTTTACCGTGTCAACTGGAAAGCCCCTTTGATTGACTTCCCTCAAGAAGTACCTGAGGATATTCCTGATATTATATTCCAAATGGGTAGTGGACTCTATGGGGTACGTGATAAAGAGGGTAAATTCGATGAACTAAGATACCAAAAGTCTATGTCCTTTGCTAAAATGACAGAGATAAAGATGGCACAAGGAGCAAAACAAACAGGAGGCAAACTTTTGGCATCTAAAGTGAGCGAATCTGTAGCATATTATCGTGGGGTAGAGGCACATAAAGACCTCTTTAGCCCCAATCAGTTTCCGTATGCTCAAAATTTAAAGACATTATTTGATTTTATGGGTAGGCTCAAAACGATTTCATCCAAACCTGTAGGTGTCAAAATAGTCATCTCTTCCAAAGAAGCATTTGAAGAATATAGCACTTTGATTCAGCAACGTATAGCAGAGGGTTCATCAGCATATCCTGATTTTATCACGATTGATGGAGGAGATGGAGGCAGTGGGGCAGCACCACTAGAGATGATGATGACAGTAGGCATGGTCATCGCTAAAGCACTCTATATAGCAGATACAAGCCTAAGAGAAGCAGGGGTTAGAGACAAAGTCAAGCTTATCGCTAGTGAAAAAGTCTTGACCCCTGATGATGCTATTGTCCTTTTTGGAATAGGGGCTGATTTTGTGGGTATTGCTAGAGGCTTCATGATGAGTGCAGGGTGTATTCGTGCTAGAGAGTGTTCTGGTGCAAATGGTAGGCATTGTCCTGTAGGCCTAGCCACACAAGAAAAAAGTAAAAGAGAATCTTTCCTTGTCGAACAAAAAGCAAAAAATATCGCTTCTTATCATGAACAGCTTTTGTATGGGGTGCGTAATTTATTGGCGATTATGGGACTCGATAGTATCACAAAGATAAGCAAAAAAAATCTTCTTTTCAAAGACCATACAGGCAAGACGTATATGAACATAGAGGCGTATTTTAAAGCCTCTATTATCGACTAATTAAGGTACTTTCAGGGTATTCTTAGGGTACTTTATAAAAACTTTTATCATTGGCAAAACGTATTTTACCTTGATAATATTTTTTGATTTCTCTTGTTGTCTCTTTTTCTTTTCCCAATGTTCTATGCATTCGATGCGAGAGTATCAGTAGCTTTGGTGCTGTCTTTCGGGCAATTTGACCGATGATATTTGGGGTGATGTGTAGTTTAGATGCTACTCCTTTTGTCCCTTTGGGTACGGCATTGTGGGCTACGAGGATGTCACTTTTGTATGCCAATGTCTCTAAGGTATGAAAATCTCCATTCATATCTCCTGAAAATGTAATGCTTTTACTCCCTATATCTACTCGATAAGCGATAGCAGGGATAGGTCCATGATGTACTGAAATAGCAGAGATTTTAATCTCTCCTTGTGTGTATATGACTTTTGTCTTGTGTGTCTCTTGGATATTGTGGGCTTTGAGTTGTAAATCTGCTTCTCCATCTAAGTGGTCACCTAGATACTCCCATGCTCCATCATCTTTTTCAAATAATCTTTCAACAAATGATTCGGTGTGAGGCATAAATGTATTGCCTTTAGGCCCATAGAGGTGTAAACTGCCAGAAGCTCTAGTAAAAAAACTAGCTTTCATCAGTGCAGGAAGGTCTGCTGTGTGGTCTATGTGAAGATGGGTGAGTAGTATCACATCCAAATCTTCTATCTTTGCTCCAACTTCTTCAAAACGCAAAGATGCACCTCCTCCAAAGTCTATGAGTATCTTACTTTTACCATCAATCCAAATAATATACGCAGAAGAAGCCCTCTTGTCGCCCATCTCAGGACCTCCTGAACCTAAAACTTGTAAGGCTATACTGCTTTGAGCCAAGAGTAGCATAGGAAAGAGTACGTAAAAGAACAATAGTTTGAAGCGTGTCATAGAAATACCTTTGTGTTGAGAGTCATTAAAGTATAGCGTAATTCTTTATGATGATTAAATAAGACTCATTAACTCTTATTTAAAACCCTCTATGCTATACTAAAATATGACAATTAAAAAAACATTAAAAGAACACTTAGCATCATCAGCACAGAAGAAATTTTTATTTCTAGGACGTGAAGCACTTTTTAGTAAAGCAGAAATTGCACGTTTTCTCAAAAAGTATCATATCACTATGACCCAAAACTATGAAGAAGAGGTGGTAGTCTGTATAGAACACAGTAGACTCAACCCTGTAGAAGAGGAGATATCCAATGAGGTCTATGATGCCAAAATACCCTCATTTTCTTTAGAAGTATTTGAGCGATTGCTCTCACTAGGTATCAATGAAGATGAACTGCTTATGGGTATCAAACTCTCTGGTGACCAAGGACGTATTTTTAGACTTTTAGGCAATACAGACATCAGTGAATCACTCTTTATCAAACTCCTGATGATGTACAGATGGCACGATGAGGAAGAAGACAATAGAGAAGACCGTGATACCATCATGCATACCCTAAAACGCTATATTGACATCAAGCCCAATGAAGCAGATTTACTCTATAGCTACTTGACATTACGCCGTTTGGCTACAGAGGCTATCAATCCTCACTTACTTTTGGCTTTGATAGGCTTTCCTAATTTTACATTTCTTATCCGTAGCAAAGAAAAAGTCACACTACACGAGACCATCGCTAGAAATAGCTACCTAGATAAAGAGGTTATTGCCAAACTCATAAGCCTAAGAGAGCATAAAGTAGATATTGCCTTAGCCAGCAACCCTTGTGTAGGATTAGCACTTTTACGTACATTGCTCGATAAACAAAGCAGTGCCATCGACCAAGCACTCTGTAGCAATCAAAGTATAGATGACACACTCTTTTTTGCTCTCTTAGACAAAGATGATACAAGTGTACAGCTTTTACTCCTCTCTCAGCCTATCAGTCTATCACGCTTGAGCGAAATAGAAAAGAGAGTATTGTCACTAGAAATCTTCGCTACATTAGGAGCAAATGAAAATTTAGATTATGAGGTGATAGAAAAATTACTAATTCAAAAGGATGAAAGACTCCTCTGCCATCTCTCAGCCAATAGCTCTTTAGATAGAACTCAACTTAAAAAAATTTATCTCAAATCCATTACGGCTACCTTTGCACACTTAGCCATCAATCCATCTACTTCTGTAGAGATGTTAGAAATGTTTTATCATGACTATGAGCATATAGAGATATACAAATCCTTAGCCCACAATCCAAGTACCCCTATCGTGATACTTAGAGCTTTGTTTGATAAAAATGATTTTGTATTACAGCAAAGTATGGCATCTAATGGCTCTATCCCCTTAGACATATTGGATATTCTCAAAGTAGATACACGCCTACAAAATGAACTAGCCCAAAACCATATACTCATTAAAGGCTATGAAACGGTCTTAGATTACGACAAAAAAGCAGTACAATTTTAAAACTAAAAGCCTCTTTAAAACTCAAAGCCTCCTGCTACACCTTTGCTCATACTATCGTAGACAGCTTTTATGTAGGCATCTCTTATCGCACACTCTAAGAGTTTGGGACAAGATAAACAACTTTTTAAATGCTGTTGTTGTTGACAGTTTTCTAGTGCTAATTTCTTTTGTTGCAGTGAAATTTGCCACTCATCAAGGATTTGTTCTGACATTAGTTTTTGATACCATACGCCGTTTTGAGTGCATTTATCTCATATTTTGAGCCAAAAAAGCAAGGACTCGTATCATGAGGATGAGAGGGGATAAGCTCCATGAGTCTTAGACCTTTGTCGTTGATAGCGTACCCTCCTGCTTGTTCGTACATAAAAGCAAAAGGGATAACTTCAAAGAGTTGTCTAAGTTTTCCATGAGGCTTATCTGATGTAGCAGGATAAGAAAATATACCTCCCCCTTTGAGCATGATTTGATGTAAATCAGGCACCATACCACCTGAGTAGCGTAAACGATAGCCCTCAGTAAACAAGTCATCTACAAAAGTTTTGTGATAGTCACACCAGTTTTGTTGTGTCCCCCCTGGGGCATTGAGTTTACCTTTTTTATCTAAGGTAATACTCCCTATCTCCTTAAATGTATCTCCTATAGCTCTATACAACATAGGTTTTTGACCCTTGGTAGCAATGACCAGTTCAATTCGAGGACCATAGACCACATAGGCAGAGGCTACAAGGTTTGAGCCTTGTAACTCATTTTCGTAGATACCAAAGATAGAACCCACAGAAAGATTGACATCCACAAGGCTAGACCCATCAAGAGGGTCATAACATATCGTATATTTTCCTGCTTCATTGAGTGTGAGTACGCCTTCTTTTTCTTCGCTGACAAGGTTTTTGACCACAGCAACAGAAGCAAATGCTTTTTCTATGATAATATCTGACTGAACATCAAGTTTAAGTTGGTCTTCTCCTGAAGAGTTTTCACTATTGCTATAGCCTAAATCAGCTGTTTTTATGGCATGGTCTATCTCAAAAGCAACGCTTTTAATGGTTTCAAAAATACTGTGCATATTATATATCCTTTGCGTGGGTATGAATCCACTCTATGATTTGGGGTATGTTGTTGAGGTCAAGTAATGTGATATGACTAGGAATAGCATACTCTGAAAGATTGATAGTATCATCAATAGCCATCGCTTCTGAACAATCAAAGTAACTTTCATCTATACGATTTCTAAAAACAGCGATACGAGGCAATGGCAATGTTTTAAGACCTTCTACTAAGAGTATGTCAAAATCGGACACCATCGAGACAATTTCATCAAGACTTTTTTCTCTTTGTGAAAAATACGTAGTTCTCGTAGGGGAAGTAATGACCACTTCTGCTCCTGTTTGTGTAAACTTGTGGCTATCTTTCCCTGCTACATCAAATTGGGCTTTGTCTTTGGGGTCATTTTTGATGATGGCAATTTTATTCTTGATTATTAACGTTTGAGCAATTTTTTCTACAAGTGTCGTCTTCCCACTATTGGAAGGACCTGTAAATGCTACAGCAACTCTTTTTTTCACATAGAACCTTTTTATAAATTATTGTAGAAATTATACTTAAATGTTTATTGAATGTATGTTAAACTCTTTTGCAGATTAAAAATCAAAAGGAGTGTTATGTTTAAATTATTTTTTATACTCATAAGCGTGGTGTTATTTGTAGGATGTGCTTCCAAAAAAGAACAAGCGTTATTAAAATCTTATCACGATAAGACTGAGTATCACAAACATTTACAGCAAACAGAAAATGCAGAACTCAAAGAGGGTGAACAAACCATGGGAATGCTAACAGCTACCTATATGTTTAGACCAAATTTTGATAAAAATGATACAAGAGATGAAGTTTTTGTTATTGGTGTACAACTTGAAAATGAAAATGCTACGATGCACTTCAGAAAAAAAAGCAGTACTAACATAGATGAACAAATCTATACTTTGACACTCAACGGTAAAAGTGCTATCAACGTAAGACCTCTTAGCAATACAGACAAACGATTGAAAGACCTCTCTTTTATCACAGGATGGAATAACTACTATCAAGTAACCTTTGCCAATACCAAAAGCAAAACATTCAATCTAAAGTTCGCACATCCAAAGTATGGATATAAATTATTAAACTTCTCAAAAGTAGCAAGATTTGTATATACTAAGAAAGGATTTTAGGAGTTAATTGATGATAATAGAACTTATAGTGGTAGGTATTTTTATAGGTACGATGTCTGGTTTTTTTGGTATAGGAGGAGGTATGATACTTATACCTATACTTTTAGTCTTAGGATTTGATATTAAAGTAGCCATAGGTATTTCTATTATACAAATGGTTTTTTCTTCTGTATATGGTTCTTATCTTAACTATAAAAAAGGTTCACTCATCATTGGGGAAGGATTATTTGTAGGATTTGGAGGTTTTATTGGAGGTTTTATTGGAGGGTATGTTACCTATTATATCTCTGATACCGTACTACAAGGACTCTTTTTTGCTTTATTACTCTTCGCACTTTTTAGACTTTTGATTTCTCCCAATCATGAAGATGATAGCTTGACCAAAACCTTAGATAAAAGTACTCTTTTTATGATAGGACTTATGATTGGTGTTTTTTCTATTACATTGGGGATTGGTGGGTCTATTATCTTGACACCACTCCTTGTAGGGCTTTTGCATTATCCACTTAAAAAAGCAGTGAGTGCTGGACTCTTTTTTGTGGTCTTTTCTTCTATCTCTGGATTGGCTAGTAGACTTAGTTCTGGGACGATAGATTTTGAAAATGGATTGATTGTCGGGGTGACTTCTTTAGTCGGTGTGACAATTGGTATTTATCTAAAAGAGCATATCAGTACTAAAAATCACAAGAGTATGCTTCTTTTACTCTATTTTTTCTCATTAATACTCTTAGTTAAAGAATATATATAAATCTACTTGATTATAAAAATAATATTTGCTATAATTTATTAAGTTAAATTACTTAAAACTAAATATATTAATTAAGGAGTTAGAAAATGGGAATCACAGCAACAGATGTAGAACATCCAGTTACAAAAGTAGATATCATTGTCTCTAAAGGCAATGATAAAGGTGATATTACGTATGCAAATCCAATATTTTTTAAATTATCAGGCTACACACAAGCTGAACTTTTAGAGCAACCACATTCGATACTGCGTCATCCTGATATGCCTAAAATCATATTTAAATATTTATGGAAAACGCTTCAATCAGGCAATGATGTCAAGGCATTCGTAAAAAACATGACCAAAGATGGTGGTTTTTACTGGGTACTAGCACACGTAAGAGTAGCGACCAATCCAGATAAATCATTTAGAAATTATGTTTCTACCAGAAAAGGCATGTCAGCTTCGGCTAGAACTGTGATAGAACCTCTTTATACAGAGTTGCTTACTGCAGAATCTACAGGTGGAATGGAAGCATCTTTACCTATATTAGAAGCATTTCTAGCCAATAATGGAGCATCTTTAGCTACATTTAATGATACTATGCAAAATATGCAAAATACTTAATTAAGGGATAAAAAATGATAGAATTTGATCAATCAATGAAAAAATTACGTACCGTAAGTGGATACTTAGGGTCAGCAGTGTTAAACTTTTCTGGAGAAACACTTTATATGGATGATGAGAATACGGCTGTAGATATTGCCTATTCTGCGAGTATTTTTAATGATGCATTTAGAATGATTTCTGAATCTTCACTCGATGTTGGTTTTGCTGAAGCTTCTTTGGTTGAATCACGAACAGCAGATGGACATGTGTTTCTTATCAACTCTTCGGGAGAGAGTGGAGGTGATAACTTTTCAAAATTAACTACTTTTGCTATCTTTAGAGATGATGGAAATGTAGCACTTGGTAAAATGATTATGGAAAAAACGGCACAAAGTATGTCCAAATCTATGGCTGAGCTTTAAGTTCATCTATGGAGAGGGAATAGTTATTATAAAAGGAGTATGTTATTAAAACACTATATCTTATACGTCATGCAAAATCCGATTGGAGTGATGGTTCACTCAATGATTTTGAAAGAGGACTCAAAAAAAAGGGTCATAAAGCACTCAATACTATGGGCTCTTATTTAGCACTTCAATCATTGAAACCTGATTTAATACTCTCTAGTTTGGCACTACATGCACAAATCACAGCAGATACTTTAGCAAAAAAGATAGGCTATAAAGGTCGTATTCATTATATGGATGAACTTTATAATTCCCGTCCTGAAAAATTGCTGAATGTACTTACTTTACAAGATGATCAGTATAAGACTATTTTTTTAATCGGACATAATCCAGAACTTACTGAATTTGCCAATTTTCTTATTGATGAAAATTTTGAGAAGTTTCCTACAGCAGGTATTTTAGCCATCAATTTAGATATTGATGCATGGAGTGAAATATCTGACAAGATAGGTAAAGTAGATTTCTTTTTGCAACCTAAACAATTTAAATATTATGTACCACAGCAAATAAGAACGCATCTAGGGAAGGTTCAATGAGTATATATATAGATGATGATACTAAAAAAAACTTTAGAGATATAGCAGAAGATTTAAATCATTATGCTACATCTAAAAAGTGCGAGTATGTTAGTAAAATAGAATCTTCTCTTCAAGTATATTTTGAGTCAATAGATGTTTCCTTTTGGCTTTATAATAAAAGAACTATGCAGTTACTAGAGTTATGTGAAGAAGATAATGACGCTTTATCCATTGATGATAGTTTAGTAGAAACAGTCATTAAAAATAAAAAGATTACGATAGAAAGCCATATTACGAGTAATAAATATTATAACCCAAGTATAGATAACCCTCATAATCTCAAGGTAAAATCTCTTATACTATTTCCTCTTTTTCAAAATAAAGAGCTTTTAGGTGTGGTAAAAGTATGGAGAGGGATGACGCAACATAAAAATTTTACTAAAAAAGATGAAGCATCTTTAGAATTTTTTAAACCATTGTTTTTATATATATTTCAATCTAGAAGTATGAGTAAAGAGACAGTACTCTCTTTTGTAGGAGAAGAACAAAAACCTATTATTCAAGCAAAGGTAGAAAAAAAAGTAGACCCTTCTAAAAATACAGAAGCATTAAAAGTTGGAGAAGAGAAGTATAAAAAAATTCAAATAGAACTAGAATCTTATAAGGTTCAACTAAAACAGAGTACTCAAGAATGTAAAGCATTAAATAAATCCATAGAAAAGTATACACTTCAAATAGAAGAGGATAAGAAAAAAATAATCCTGACAAGTAAATCACATAGTGAAGAAGTTAAAGCATTACATACATCTATAGAAGCGTATAAGCTTCAAGATATAAGTAGTCGTAGTGAAATCAATGGGTATCAAGAACAAGTAAAAACAAGCAGTGAATTATACCAATCTATGAAGATAGCACTTAATAAAAGCATTAATAAATATGAATCTTTAGAAGTATCATCAGTAGAAATAGAGCAAATTTCTAAAAAATCACAAGAGACTATACAAACTTTAGAACAAAATCTCAGCCTCTTTAAAATGGAAAATAAAACATTACAAAGTGAGATTAAAAATCTTAATTTAAAGAGTATCTCTCCAAGTATTAAAGATTTAAAAGCACAACATGTTATGAAGTCACAAAGTAAAGAAAATATATTAGAAAAAAATATAGAGCTTTTACTTCAAAATTTTGATACATACTTTGTCAATTATGAATGTGTTTCTATGTTTTTTGAACTTATTGTGTACACACTTTCTTCTCAAAAAGGCATGGGTGAGTTAGAAGAGATTATGAAGGATTCTAAATTACTGGAAAAACTGATTTATGGATATTATTTTAAAGGAAATTTAGTTTTAAATAATGAAAAAAATAGTATTTCTGATTTGGTGAAATATATTAAACTATATGTAGAAAATTTGCCTTTAGTAAATGTTAAAATAGATTTTGACGAAAATATACCAAATACTTTAATTTTTGATTTACCTAAGTTACAGAGTATTATTGTACATTTAGTGTTAGACCTTTATGCATTTTTAGATGATTCTAAATTAATTTCTTTACATTTTAGTTTTAAAAATGAAGTATTACAGATTGAGATAGGTAGTACTATTGAGCAAAAAAATTCATTGATGCAAAGTATGTTTAATCAAAATAAACTTGATATAGAAGATAAAAGTAGGCTAGGATTACAGTTGAGCCGAAAAGTAATAGAACGATTAAAAGGAAAAATAAATGTTAGGTATGAAAATAATTATTATACATTTATACTTACCTTTCCTGCACAAGATAGTAATGATAAAAATCTTAGGGTACGGTAGATGAGTAAAGAGATGATACATGTGTATGGAGCAAAAGAAAATAATTTAAAAAATATAAATATTAGTATCCCTAAAAATAAACTTGTCGTAGTCACAGGTATTTCAGGCTCTGGTAAATCTACCTTGGCTTTCTCTACTTTATATGCAGAAGGACAAAGACGCTATATAGAGTCTCTATCTTCTTATGCTAGACAGTTTTTGGGACGTGTAGGTAAACCTGATGTCGATAAGATAGAAGGGCTTACCCCTGCTATTGCCATAGACCAAAAAACAACTTCTAAAAATCCACGCTCTACCGTGGGGACTATCACAGAGATATATGATTATCTTAGGTTACTTTTTGCACGTGTAGGAGAGCAACATTGTCATAAATGTGCAAAGCCTATCTCTTCTATGTCTGCTGCTGATATTATCGAAGAAGTGTTACGTTTACCAAATGGTGCAAAATTGGTTATCATGGCACCTTTAGTGAAAGAAAAAAAGGGTACTTTTGCTGATATGCTAGAGTCACTTAGGCACAAAGGGTATGTCCGTGCTATGATAGATGGTGTCATGGTACGTCTCGATGATGAGATAGAACTATCCAAAACTAAAAAACATACAATCAAAGTAGTCATCGACCGTGTGGTAGTCAAAGAGCAGAGCCGTGACCGTATAGGACAAGATGTAGAAAAAGCACTCAAAGAGTCTTATGGAGAGCTTGAAATAGAAGTACTTAACCATGAAGAGATTGGGTTTGAACGTCAAGATATGCACTATTCTGAACATCTTGCTTGTTTTGATTGTAAATTGAGTTTTGAACCCCTTGAACCTGTAAGTTTTTCGTTTAATTCACCTAAAGGTGCTTGTCCTTCTTGTGATGGCTTAGGCATTCGTTTTGCAATTGACCTCAAAAAAGTGCTTAATCCAGAACTAAGTATCGCAAAAGGTGCTGTCAAAATTATGTATGGTTTTAATAAAAGTTATTATACTAAGTTTATTAATGCTTTTTGTACACAAAATCATATTGATATTACTATACCCTATCATCAACTAGAAAAAAGTCAACAAAAAGCAGTACTCTATGGTAATGGAAGTGAAATATCCTTTGTATGGAAGCGTCACCATCTCAAACGTGAATGGGCAGGTGTTATTAAAATAGCCCATGATTTATTTAAAGATGAAAAAGACCTCGCTGAATATATGACTGAAAAAGTATGTGATACCTGTCATGGAGATAGGCTAAGACCACGCTCTTTAGCAGTGCAAATAGAGGGGCAAAATATTGCAGATATTATCAATATGCCTATTGAAAAATCGTATATGCTTTTTGCTGATGAAAAGAGCTTTTCTCATCTAAGCCAACAACAAAAACTCATAGCATCATCTATACTAAAAGAACTATACGAAAGACTCTACTTTTTGTATGATGTAGGACTAGGCTATATTACATTAAGCCGTGATGCACGTAGTATATCAGGAGGAGAAGCACAGCGTATTCGTATCGCTTCACAGATAGGGTCTGGGCTTACTGGTGTGATGTATGTACTAGATGAACCTAGCATAGGACTCCATGAACGTGATACGATGAAGCTTATCCGTACGCTCAATTCGCTAAGAGACAAAGGCAATTCGGTTATCGTAGTGGAGCATGATAAAGAGACTATCTTATCTGCTGATTATATCATAGACATAGGTCCTGGGGCAGGGGCGTATGGAGGAGAAGTAGTCTTCGCAGGAGAAGCCAAAAAACTAGCCCAAGCCAACACTCTTACAGCAGACTATATGTATGGTAAAAAAGAAATATCATATCGCCACGACAACAAACAAAAAGAGTGGATAAGCATTAAAAATGTAACACTCAATAATATCAAAAAACTCAATGCCAAAATCCCATTACATAACTTTGTATGTATCACAGGGGTCAGTGGTTCTGGTAAATCTTCACTCATTTTACAGACACTTTTACCTGTGGCGAGAGAGTTACTCAATCATGCCAAAAAAATCACAAAGATAGATGGGGTAGAGATACGAGGATTAGATAAACTAGATAAGGTTATCTACTTAGACCAAAGCCCTATAGGACGTACACCACGTTCTAATCCTGCTACTTATACAGGTATGATGGATGAGATACGGAAACTTTTTGCACAAACGAAAGAAGCTGAACTTAGAGGCTATAAAATAGGACGTTTCTCTTTCAATGTCAAAGGAGGACGCTGTGAAAAGTGTCAAGGAGATGGACAGATAAAGATTGAAATGCACTTTTTACCTGATGTCTTGGTGCGTTGTGATGCTTGTGATGGTACACGATACAATGCCCAAACTAGAGAAGTCTTATATAAAGGTAAATCTGTATCAGATGTCTTAGCGATGTCTGTCTCTGAAGCATTAGAGTTTTTTAGGGCGATACCAATGTTGGCAATAAAACTCAAAACCTTGACCGATGTAGGGCTAGATTATATTACCTTAGGTCAAAATGCCACCACGCTCTCAGGAGGCGAAGCCCAACGTATCAAACTTAGCAAAGAACTTAGCCGTAAAGATACAGGCAAAACACTCTATATTTTAGATGAACCTACCACAGGGCTTCATTTTGCTGATGTTGATAGACTCACAGGGGTCTTACACCATTTGGTAGAATTGGGCAATTCTGTGGTGGTCATAGAACACAATCTTGATATGGTAAAGAATGCTGATTATATTATAGATATGGGACCTGAAGGGGGAAACAAAGGGGGGCTTATCATTGCCACTGGAAGCCCAGAAAAACTAGCAAAAGAGCATGAAAAGACAGGTTCTTATACGGGTAAATATCTTGTAAAAGAGTTAAACAGTCATTAGGGTCTTCTAAATTGCTGTTCTTTATTATTTTTAATACTAAAAGAGATAGCCATTTTGAAAGTATATAATAAAATAAAAGTAGCTAGTATTTCATATCCTATCGCCCAAACAAGTATAAACGAAGAATGTTCACTTAAAGAGAGATAAAGTTCTACTCTTGCATCAGCGATATAAAAAAACTGAAACAATAACCCTGCGATATAAGGAAGCATGACAAAATAAAGTGTCATAAATAATTTTTCATACCCAGCAGGAAAAAACAGAGGTGCTTTGGCTAAGTCTACTTCTTGTTGCGAAAAATTAGTAGGTTTATTACGAATAATTTTCTTTTTAGGCTGGTATCTTGAAGTGTTATCCAATATAGGGTTATTTTCCATCTACTTTCCTAGTATAAATATATTTCATCTATTATATCTAAAATTAATGAGATTATTATCCATTCTAATCTATTATTAGAGGATATACTATTAAAATAAGGTTTATTCATTTGAAAACAATTACTATTATAGATACCTTTGGTTTCTTTTTTCGTTCTTACTTTGCTCTTCCTCCTTTACGTAATGCCCAAGGATTCCCTACAGGACTCTTGACAGGGTTTATCAATCTTGTGGATTCTTTACATCGTGACCATAGTACAGACTATTTAGTCTTTGCTTTAGATACAAAAGGTAAAACCTTTCGGAATGATATTTATCCAGCATACAAAGCCAACCGTGACCCAGCACCAGAAGACTTGGTAAAACAACTCCCTATTGCCATAGAGTGGATAGAACAGATGGGCTTTTCTAGTCTTTCTCGTGAGGGCTATGAAGCTGATGATGTGATTACCACGGTGACTAAATTTGCCAAAGAACAAGGCTTGAAGGTACGCATCGTCTCACATGATAAAGATTTGTATCAAATGATAGAAGATGGTAAAGTAGAAATGTATGACTCTGTCAAAAGAGCCGTGGTCAATGAGCAGACCTGTATCGATAAATTTGGTGTAGCTCCTAAAGATTTTATCAATTTTCAAGCCATTATAGGAGATACCTCTGACAATGTCCCTGGGGTAAAAGGCATAGGAAAAGTAGGGGCTTCTAAGCTTATCAATCAATACTATACCCTTGAAGCCATTTATGAAGATATAGAAAACTGTGGTACACCACGTACCCAAAAGCTACTCTTAGAGAGTAAAGAGAGTGCCTTTTTATCACGTGACTTGGTGACTATGCGTACCAATGTCTTTGCTGATATGGATGTAGAGAGTTTTGTCTTTGAAGATAAAAATTATCTTTCATGTCTTTTAGAAGAGTTTGAGCAGTATGAGATGAAACAAGCCATACGCAAAGCCAAAGTAGGGATGGAAGCCGATTGTGAACGTGAATATGTAGCCACCACAAAAACCACATTAAAACCTACTCTGACGTTTGAAGCAATATGCCTAGATACCAAAGAAAAACTAGATACCGTACTCCAAAGTATAGGCAATGATGCCATCATCGCCTTTGATACAGAAACCACAGGACTCGATACTAAAAAGGCTAAAATGGTAGGATTTTCATTTTGTTTTGATAGAGATAAGGCATATTATGTCCCCATAGCCCATACCTATCTAGGCGTAGAGCCTCAACTTCCCCTAAGCGATGCCCTTAATGCTCTATGTACCTTACTGACGCATAATAT
Organism: Sulfurovum sp.; assembly: GCA_027062365.1. GTDB lineage: Bacteria > Campylobacterota > Campylobacteria > Campylobacterales > Sulfurovaceae > Sulfurovum. The sequence goes on along the minus strand of JAMOTK010000048.1, from coordinate 13,798 downwards.
CGTGGGTCAAAATCTAAAGTTTGATTTTTCACTTCTTAGCAATCAATATCACTTAGACCCTATTTTACCTCTAGCTGATACTATGATACTAGCGTGGCTTACAAACCCTGGGTCTAAAGTAGGACTAGACACCCTTGCTAAGCAATATTTTGATTATACGATGAAACCATTTAAACAAATGGTCAAAAAAGGCGATGACTTCTCCTCTGTATCTATAGAAGATGCTACCTTTTACGCAGGAGAAGATGCATGGATGACTTTTTTACTCTATAAAGCTATCAAAAAGAAAATGGAACTCTCTTCTTTGACACATCTTTTGAGCCTTGCTAAAAATGTAGAGTATCCTTTTATGAATGTTTTATTGGGTATGGAACGCTTAGGTATACGTGTAAATCCTGATAAGCTCATGGGATTAGAGACGACACTAAGTCAAGATTTGGAGCGCTTGACCCAAGAGATATATGTTTTGGCAGGTTCACAATTCAATATCAAATCTCCACAGCAATTAGGAGCGATACTCTTTAGCCATCTAGGACTCAAAGGTGGCAAAAAGACAAAAACAGGCTATAGTACCAATGAAGCCGTACTCAAATCATTGCTTCATGCACATGAAATTATCCCTAAAATTTTAGAATACCGTGAGTATCAAAAAATCCTTTCTACCTATGTAACCCCTCTACTCAAACTAGCAAAATCAGATGAAAATTCACGTATTTACACAAGCTTTGGTCAAACAGGCACAGCCACAGGACGCTTGTCTTCTCGTGACCCAAATCTACAAAATATCCCTGTACGTTCAGCCATTGGTCGCTCCGTAAGAGATGCTTTTATTGCCAAAGAGGGATATAAGCTTTTGAGTATAGATTATTCTCAAATTGAATTACGTCTCTTGGCACATTTTTCACAAGACACAGCACTGCTAGAAGCTTTTAACAATGGCGTAGATATTCATTTAGCCACTTCTATTATACTATTTGGAGAAGCCCAAGCCCAAGAAAAAAGAAGCTTTGCCAAATCGGTAAACTTCGGACTTCTCTATGGTATGGGACCCAAAAAGCTCTCAGAAGAGCTAGATATATCCAGCACAGAAGCCAAAGAAATCATTAGCAATTATTTTGCTTCTTTTCCTACCGTCAAACACTTTTTAGAGAGTATCCAAGAGCGTGTTAAGATAGATGGATATGTAGAAACCATACTCAAAAGAAGACGTATATTTGATTATGAATCTGCCAACGGTATGCAAAAGTCTGCTTTTATGCGTGAGTCTGTAAATACAGTCTTCCAAGGTAGTGCAGCCGACCTTATCAAACTTTCTATGAATGCCATAGACAGTATGATAAAAGAAGAAGAGCTAGATGCCTTTATGCTCCTACAAATCCATGATGAACTCATCTTTGAAGTAAAAGAAGAAAAAGTAGAAGCACTAAGTAAACGCTTTAGCCACACCATGGAAAATATATTAGCCCTAGATGTACCCTTAGAATGTTCTATCAGCATAGGCGATAGTTGGGGAGAATTGAAATAACAAAAGAATAGGTACATACAATGATTTAAAGTATATCGAAAGAAAGAATGGCTATACTTTTTCTTGGAGATAAAACATATCTCATAATCACAAAGAATAAAAGGAAAATGATGAAAAAAACTATATTAGTATTGGCATTGGTAGCTACAGGGTTGTCAGCAGACGCATTAACAGATATGGCAACAGAGGCAGCAACTTCTACAGCAAAAACTGAAGTAAAAAAAGAAGTGGTAAAACAAGTAGCAGGAGACAATATCATCAAACAAGCTGTTGTAGGTGAAGCAGCAGACAAAGCATTAGCAGGTGATATTTCTGTAGATAAATTGAAAGACGATGCTATAGCTCAAGCTAAAGATAAAGCCGTAGATGTAGCAGCAGACGAAGCATCCAAAGCAGTAGGCAAAGAAACTTTAGGAAAAGATACAGCTAAAAGTGCGATTAACGCAGTAATCTAATATCTCATTTTATATTTATAAGAAAAAGCATTTTTGCTCTTTTCTTATAGCCCTTTAATCATTATTAAAATTCTAAATACTTTTGTAGTTCTATATAAATACTTTCTATACTTTTTGTAGCATCTATTTCTAATATATCAATACCATGCTTTTTATGAAGTTCTTTGAGGCTCTCTTGCATTTTGGTTTGTACACGCATGAGGTAGTCTAATCCACGCAGTTCAATACCATCTAGGGTCTTTTCGCCCATTCTTTGTTTGAGTGTTTCCATGGTGGTTACAAACAAGACAATCTTATGAGGAAAATGACCTTGAAGAGCAAATGCATTGAGACGTAGAAGTGAGGTGAAATCAAAGTCTCCATTGGCAAGGGCATAGCCGATACCTGAGAGAAAACCTCTATCAGAAATGACTGTCTTGTCTTGGTTTGGGACAATGACTTCTTCATAGTGTTCGGCTCTATCTGCTAAAAATAGTAAAAGTTCTGCACGTTTGGAATGAAGTGAATCGGACAAAAGGATCTCTCTTGCTTGTTGTCCAAAAGCAGTACCACCTGGTTCATGCGTGGTAATGATATGAGGATAGTTTTTGGCAAGTAGGGCTATTTGTGTACTTTTCCCACAGGTGTCTATGCCTTCAAAAAGTATATACATTAAGGTATGATTTTGATATAACTAAGTACTTCTGGGGGTACTAAATGTGTAATCTTACCATCAAAATGCAGGATAGAACGTACCACGGATGAGCTTACAAAAGCTTGTTCTAGTGAGGGCATAAGATAGACTGTTTCTAACTCTTTTTTTAACGATGAATTGGCATATCCCATTTGGAGTTCATACTCAAAGTCACTCACAGCACGTAGCCCTCGTATAATGATATTGGCTTCTAGTGTATCAGAAAGGTCAACAAGTAAAGAGTGAAACCCTACGACTTTTATCTTGGGGAAGTTTTTGGTTACGGCTTCTATCATCTCTATGCGTTGTTTGAGTGAAAACATAGGTTTTTTGGCTTCAGACTCTGCTACGGCTACGATGATTTCATCAAACATAGTACACGCACGTCTGATAATATCTACATGACCATTGGTAATAGGGTCAAAAGTCCCAGGGTAAATTGCACGTCTTCTTACATTCATGTTTTTACACTCATATTAACTCCATCTTTCATAAAGATTATTTTTTATACCTAAGACATCGTACCATTTACCTATGATAAACTTTTCCATCTCTTCAAGACTCGAAGCATCAGCATAGTAACCCATAACAGGGGGTGCGATGATAACACCTAGTGTAGCCAATTTTTGCATATTTTCTAAAGCAATAGCAGAAAAAGGAAGCTCACGAGGTGCTAAAAGTAACTTTTTTTGTTCTTTGAGTGCCACAGCAGCGATACGGCTAGGTAGATTGTCTGAGATACCACAGGCTACTTTGGCTAAGGTATTCATACTACAAGGGATAATAGCCGTAGCATCTACCCCAAAAGAGCCACTAGAGATACTCGCAGCGATATTGTCTGAGTCATGTAGTGTGACCTTTTTGTTTTCAAATGAGTCTACGGTAAGGGCATTTTTAGAAACCACGACATGTACTTCTATCTCTGAGGGTAGATATTCTACAAATTTTTTGCCCAGTTGTACACCAGAAGCCCCTGTGATAGCTACAACGATTTTCATAGGCTTAGGCTTCTTTCTTTCGTGTGATATTTGCACCTAGTTTAGAGAGTTTACCCTCTAAGTCATCATATCCACGGTCTAAGTGATAGATACGTCCTACTTTGGTCGTGCCTTGGGCTACAAGACCTGCTAAGACCAACGCAGAAGAGGCTCTAAGGTCTGTTGCCATAACTTCTGCCCCATAGAGTGTATCTACCCCTTTGATGGCTGCTGTACTTCCTTTGAGCCATATATCAGCACCAAGTCGGTTGAGTTCGCTCACATGCATAAAACGGTTCTCAAAAAGACGTTCTTCTATGAGACTCTCTCCTTTGGCTAGGATGGCTAAAGCCATGAACTGTGCTTGCATATCTGTAGGAAACCCTGGGTATTCTATGGTAATAAGATTGACAGCGTTAAGCTTAGGGCTAGGGTGGATAGTGATACTATCATCAAAGAGTTCAAAAGTACATCCCATAGACTCTAATTTATCTATAGAAGCTCTGATATGTCCATGGTTAACTTTATTGAGCGTAATGCTAGAGTGGGTAATCGCTCCTGCACAGAGATACGTACCTGCTTCGATACGGTCAGGGATGATTTCTACAGTTTTAAATTCTAAAGCTTTACCACACGTACCTTCGATAGTAAGCTCACTGCTCCCTATACCTTCTATCTTCACCCCTGCGTCAGCTATCATTTCACAAAGTTGTACGACTTCTGGTTCTTTTGCAGCGTTGAGTATCGTTGTTGTACCATGAGCGAGTGCTGCTGCCATGACAATGTTTTCTGTACCCCCTACAGTAATCTTATCAAAGACAATTTTAGCACCTTTGAGACCATCTTTGGCTTCTGCTCTTACATAGCCTCCTTTTATCTCTATCGTTGCACCCATAGATTCTAATGCTTTTAAATGTAAGTCAATAGGGCGTTGACCAATGGCACAACCACCAGGAAGAGAAACCTCACATTCTCCAAAACGCGTCAACAAAGGGCCTAAAACCAAGATAGAAGCTCTCATTTTAGAGACTATCTCATAGACTGCCTTAGTCGAATTGATGCTACCATTGTTTATAGCAGCCACCGTTTTGTCGTGGGCTACATCTGCACCTAGCATACTAAGTAGTTTGAGTAAGGTACAAATATCTACAACATTGGGTAAATTGGTCAATGTGACTGGTTTGTCCGATAGTATCGTCGCAGCGATAATAGGCAATGCTGCATTCTTTGCTCCACTAATCGTGACCTCTCCACTTAAAGTATTTCCACCAACAATCTCTAAATAATCCATTTTATCATCCTCTTTATACATAATAGTTAAAAAGGATTTTATCAAAATAATAGTTATAAGTGCCATAAAGCGATTTAAATGTAACTATCTAGGCTCTTTTAAAGCAAATATAACGAAAAATAGAGTATCATATTTAATAATATTACTCAAATCAAGGGAAGAAATGTCTAGCAGTTTAGATAAGCTTAAAGCACTTAGTAGTCGGTTGGAAGCAGAAGGATTAGCAATTCCTATCCTTCCCCCCAAAAGAAAAAGAGTAAAAAAACCAAAAATACAAGAGCGTATTATACCCAAATCTGTAGCAAAATCTGTACCCATTGTAGAAATAAACTTAGAACCCAAAGTAGAAGAAAAACCAAAAAAACCAAAAATACCAACTTTTATAGAGAGTAAAAATCATCATGATACAGTACGTGCAGATAATATTGTAAGGGTAAGTATACTCTATCGTAAACTTAAAATTGATGAAAAGTCTCCAGATTTTGAACAAATATTTATCTATAAAGCGATGAATCTCTCTGGGATTGGCTTAAAAGAAGATGATTTTGGAGAAGTACGAGAGGGTAAATATATCCAAATTATCGCAATTACGTACGAACCAGATAAAAATGGTAAGAAAAAAGCCAAAAATATCTCTCTTGGTTATTTTGGTAAAGCAGAAATCTTAGAAGAGACACGCAAAAATGACATTATTGAGTTTGTTCTAAGATGGCGTTATGAAAAAGCATTTCAAAATGTGGAACATTATAAAGACCTTATCGCTAGAGTAGGAAATAAAGTAGGAAATATAGAAGCATAAATTGGTTACAATTTCTTTTATATTTATTTTACGAGGATTATTATGCATTTAGAACTTACCCCTGAAGCACTTTTGGTACAATTAGGCTACCACGAAACAAAACAAACATGCAAACAAATGAACGCTATTATCGCCAATACGGAGGGATTTGAACGCTTTGCTATGCATATCCCCTCTTTTAATGATGCCTTAGCCGTAGAAAAAGGCTTTATAGCGATGTCTAACTCAGAAGCATATCTCAAAATAAAATGTAATGAAGACATCTCAGCAGACAATCTTTCTGCTTTTACTACATTGGTTTTACATTGGGCAGAAAAATATAAACTCAATCTTAAACAATTAGAGCATAAAAACACCTATTATCTCATAGGTCTAAACTAATTGCCACTTAGTGTACTCAATAAGGATCAGCTTTTAGCTGCAACAGCCCCTTTAGGACACAATCTTATCATTGCTTCAGCAGGAACGGGGAAGACTTCTACCATTGTAGGGCGTATTGGGCATCTCTTGCATTCGGGGGTTGAACCCTCTTCTATCCTGCTACTTACCTTTACCAACAAAGCAGCAGGAGAGATGATGTCACGGCTAGAACAGCATTTTCCTAAAGAGATAGTCTCTAAGATAGAATCAGGGACATTTCATGCCGTAAGCTACCGTTGGCTCAAAGAAATCTACCCAAATCTAGCACTCAAACAACCCTCTGAACTCAAAACACTCTTTAGAAGTATCTATGAAAAACGCAATTTTGAACGTATGAATCTTACGGTACAACCCTTTTCAGCTACTTTTTTGTATGAGCAGTACTCTTTGTATCAAAATGCTTCATTAGAGACTTTTGATATTTGGTTTTTAGAAAAGTACCCAGAGCATGAAATCGTAATGGATGTCTATCTTGATATTAGCCATGAATTTGAAAAAGAGAAGATAGAGTATGGTTTTGCTTCTTTTAATGACCTTCTTTTACGTATGAAAAGCCATTTAGAATCAAATTTTATCCCTTTTGATGAGGTTTTGGTTGATGAATATCAAGATACCAATACCCTCCAATCAGCACTCATAGACAAGCTAAAGCCTAAGTCTTTGTTTTGTGTAGGTGATTATGACCAAAGTATCTATGCCTTTAATGGTGCAAATATTAAAAATATTGCTACCTATGCCACACGATACCCCGATGCCCAAGTCTTCACACTCAAAACCAATTATCGCTCAACAGCGTCTATCTTGTCTTTGGCAAATAAAGTGATAGAACGTAACGAACGTATCTACCCAAAGAAGCTAGAAGTAGGACGAAAAGGCAAAGCCTATCCTCCTAAACTTTTGATGTATAAAGACCTTTTTGAACAATACCAATCTATTGCCCAAAATATTAAGCAAACCCATGTCCCCAACGACCAAATCGCTGTGATTTTTCGTAACAATTCTTCGGCTGATGGGATAGAAGCCTCTTTGCGTGAATATGGTATTGCGTGTAAACGTAAAGGGGGTACAAGCTTTTTTGATACCAAAGAGATTAAATTTTTACTTGATATGCTCTCTTTGCTTGTCAATCCTAAAGATATGATGGCATTTATCCATGTCTTTGAGTATGCTAGAGGGGTAGGGTCTGCATTATCAAAAGAGTTTTTTCAATGTTTTTTACATTTTGGAGAGGGGCGTTTTATGCAAGGCTTACTCTACCCAAAAGTCAATGATTTACCTAATCTAAATCCCAATAAAAATGTACAATTAGGACTGTTTGATGATGATCAAGAGATAGGTTCAGCAGCACGTTTTAGACATATAGAGCTAGAACCTGCTCTCTATGCCCATCCTCTGCTCAAACATGCCAAACTAAGCAATGATGCTATGCTATACTTTAAATCATTTTATACCCTCCTCAAAGAGGTACATAGTGTTAAAAATCCTGCGATGGTTTTGCGTGTAGTGATAGAATCTCCACTCTATCAAGGTATCATCGAACTCTTAGCCACACAAAGAGGACGACTCAAATCAGGAGAAATAGACGATGAGAAAAAACGCCTAGCCAAAGAGCGTATCGAACGCAAAGCCAAACTTCTCTTAGACCTATCTTCTCACTACAAAGAGTTACGCCGTTTTGTCAATGCTATGGTCTTAGGAGGCAATGAACTAAGCGAAGGCGAAGGGGTCAATCTCCTCACAGTCCACGCATCCAAAGGCTTAGAATTTCCAGAAGTATATGTCATAGACTTAGTAGATGGACGCTTCCCCAATAGAAAAATGATGTCAAGCATAGAAGAAGAAAGAAGACTCTTCTATGTAGCAGTAACCAGAGCCAAAGACAAACTCTACCTCTCTTTAGCCCAATTTGACAAAGTCAAAAAGATAGACTATAAACCCTCTCAATTTTTACACGAAGCAGGATTAATCAAAGGTGCTTTTGTAGAACCTAAAGAGAAGAAGAGACCGTAAATGATGCTCTCTCTATCTCCTAAAATTAGTCTCGTTTTTTTATGGGTTCTTTTTTTAGGGTACATTATACTATTTTAAAATTTAAAATAAACTAGTTTGTTTGGGTTTTCTATCTTCTTTAATATGTTTTTCTATCCAATAAATAAACTCATTTTTAAATTTAATACCTTTTGTTTTTCCATGATATTTATCAATTATAAATAAATTTTCATATTTATTTGTAGGTATATAAATTTTATCATCTTTCTGTATTACTAATTTATTCATTAAATATTTATTTAAATCTTGTGTTTTTTGAAAAATATCTTCAGCTTCATTTTTTAAATATTGAATAACTTCTGAAGCTGTATATCCATTATTCTCTCTATAAATAAATTCTATTTTATTTTCTGTAATTTCATTTTGTTTTAAATATAAATTTTTATTAGATAAATAAATTTTAACTTTTTTATGATTATCTAATCCACGAAGTATATTTGCATAACTTCCTTTGCTTTTGCTATCCCATATAGTAAAAGTAAATTCACTATCCATTGTCATAGCTTTATCTTTTTCTTGTTGTCGTTCTCTTTCTCGTTTAATACTATTTGGAACTTCAATATATTTAATTCTAAAATTATCACTTGCTCTATATCTTGAAAATGTAGAAATTGAATAAATTGTTACATTATAATAATTTAATGATAAGCAATAATTTTGTAATAAAGTATCAATTCCTTTTGCATCACCAACTAATATTTCCATATTTTGTTTTATTATTTTATCTACACTATTTTTAACTTCTTGTGGAAGTTTTTGAATAGATATAGAACCACTTATAAAAACTTTATTTTTCATCTTTTTACATCTTTTACAGGTATAAAGAAAAAATTAACTTTTTTGTTGAAATTATATAATTTATACATAGTTTCACATAATGATGCACTAGTACCTATTACATCATCAATAAGTATAAAGTTATCATTAGTATTTGATTGGCTTAAATCTACGGAATATTTATTAAATTCTTGTGTTGATAAATTTGTTATACTTTTACTTGATACTGAACTACTTTTAGAAATATTTGCTTTTAATGGTATTGTATTTACTTTAGATAATTTATTTGATATATCATCAGGTATTTTAGATTGTGATGGAATATATGTTATATTTAGGTTGCTATAGTTTTCTTTTAAAGAGTTGATATATCCATTAAAATGAGAAATTATATTATCAATATATAATTCTCTTATTTTATTTTCTATTGGTGGATTATTTAGATACTTCATTTCATATATAGTTTTTCCAAACTTTGTAAATGATTGATATTCTCGACCGTTATATTCAAATGTTAATATGTGAGTAAAAGGTACTTTATCAAATCCTTCTAATATTTCAAATTCTTTATAAAAGTCTAATATTATACCTTGAGAAATTAAAATTTCTTGAAAATATATTTCGCAATGTAAATGATTATTTTGCAATGTACTATCTTGTATATATTCAATAATTTTATTATTAATATTTAGTGGAACTTTTTTTGCTTTAATTGTGATTTTAAAATCATTAACAACCATAATATTACTCCTTAAGTTTATATCATTTTAACATAAAAGATTTAATTTAGAAATAAATAGAGTAACAAAACTTATTTTTTAAACTTTAATAGTTTCCTAATAATCAGATATCTTAGACTAACGGTCGTTCAGTCCACACCCCATTTTAGCGTAAAACCACTTGAAATAGCCGTTATATAGATAAAAAAAGTGTCTATTAATAATGACTATTTATTTAAAAATATTACAATTTGACATATCTTTTCTTAATTCAAAGCCTTCTTCACACGCTTTTTAAGTAGTAGATGCTTCTGCTTAGAGTTGTTTGCTTGGTATAAGATACTTTCGTAGAGGGTGTCTATCTCTTTGATATGTGGGTGGTTAGGGTTTTGGCTGTGGTAGCGTAGTAAAAATTGGTGCATACTTTCGGATTCTTTTCTTGTGTAGCCATGTTTTTTGAGTTGTTTTAATAGTGGTTGTAGTATGGCTAAGGCTTCGGAGCTGTAGCTAGGTCGCCTAAAATAGGCGACGATAGTAAATGAGAGGAGGATGATAGCGATGAGACTTACTACAAATCCTGCTACGAACTGTGGGTTGTTTTTGGCATAGTCTAGGAGTTGTAGCTGTCTTATATGGGAGTAGTAGAGTATCCATGTTTCTATATTGTATTTGATATACATCAGATAAAGATTGATTTTTTTCATCAAAGGATGGGTGCTTTTTTGGCTAAGGCTTTCTTGTGTTTCGCCTTCTATGCTAGACGCTGTAGCCGTGGTCTCATAGCGTACCCATCTGTTGTCTATGTAGAGTTCTGCCCATGCATGGGCATCTTTTTCTTTGATAGAGAGATAGTTGTTTAGGCTCTCTGAACGGTCTGATTTGTAGCCTGTGACAATACGAGCAGGGATACCTGTCATCCGTGCCATGGTGACAAATGATGAAGCAAAATGTACACAATATCCACGCCGTTTATCAAACAAAAAACTATCGCTAGTATGGTTAGTATCGAGGGCATCAGGTGTGAGTGTATAGGTGAGTACCTGTGTTTTGAAAAATTTATTGACGGCTGAAGCCCGTTGGCTTTGTGTGTCGTAACTGTGCTTTATCTTTTGGGCTTGGATATAGGTTTTGGGGTTTTGGCTCTGGCTATAGTAGCTAGAGGCTTTACGTGTGATTTTGTCTAATGTATCTTCATAGTATGGCGAGAGAGAAGAGCTTCCTGCGTAGTGGATAGGCTCATCAATATTCTTCTTGACGGTACTAATGAGGTCTCTATCTAGGGTACTGTCTATGACCTGTCTACTAGGCATATCAAGCAGATAAAGCCACTTCTTTTGTGTGGGGTATAGGGTCACTTTATAGTGTACTTTTTCTCCTTGTGTAGGATAATAGGCTTTGTTCTTTCGTTCGGGATAGAGTAGGGCTTCCCAATGGTCTTTTTTGTCATAGTACAAGATACTGCCTCTAAAGTACAGAGCAGAAGCAGGAGGAATACGCCCTTCAAACCCTACTTCCATGACGATACGGTCAGAGGGGACGAGCAGGGCATTGCCATCTAAAAACATCGTCCCATCATGTCCCATACGTTGAATAGTCTCCCCCTTAAACCCATACGAAGCATGTTCAAAAGAGATGCGAGGAAAAAAGATAAACAGTACTACTACCCATGGCAATGAATACATAAACATGACCATCGAAGCACGAAAACTATCTACAAGCTTACCCTCCATACGATGTGCAAGTATCATCCACAAGAGAAAAAATATCTCAAAAATAATATACGAAAGCATGGCAATACTATGATAAAAAAACAAAGAAAGAGCCAAAAATAAAAACGGTGAAATCAGTAGATACATATTTATCTTTTGGGTGAGCCTTTGCATGGCTACGACAACAAGAAGTATATAGACAAGGAGTTCCAAAAAGAGTTTAAGCCTAGAGAGTCCTCTAAAAGAAAATGCCCCATAGAGTGAAAGATATATGCCCAAAATACCCATGATAAAGACAAACAATACAAGCATATTTTGAGCAGGGCTACGCTTGAAAAAGAGGATGGCTAGAACCATCACACTAAAGAGTATCATCGGTGCTTTAAGTGTGACCAATAGAGGTAACAGTACAGCGATATAGCCCATATCCAAAAGAGCCAAAGGAGGCATAGGGGTGTTAAGTTTAGTAGGTAGCCAAAATCGTAAGGATTTCATCGATAGACTCCTTTTGGGTACTTAGATAAGATTTAGGCATTTTAATAGCAAAAGGCAAATGCTTTTTTTCACAGGCTAATACCCAAAGACAAAGCTGAGAGAGACGTGCTTCATTTTGTTTTCCTGCTTTATAAAAGTCAAATACAAGATTGGGTGTTTGTGTCTCTTTGATAAAGGTTTTGACCGACAGCTCTCCTTTGGCTACAGAAGGCCAGTGGATATGTGTGAGCTTTTGTGAGCCATCGTAGGCAGACAAGCCATCAAACTCTTTTTCTTCTCCATAGTGTGTCTCTTCTTCATTGAGAAAGGCTTCTAATGTTTTGCCTCTAGGTTCTGGATAAATGATACCCTCATAGACCTCTTTTATAGCAAGGGTCAAACGAGCAGTAGAAAGAGGATAACGACTCTCCAAATAGCAATTTTGGTAGCTAAATGAGCCTCTCTTTTTTGGAAGATAGCGTAGATGTGTAAGTGTATTACTCTCGCCTTTGAGTGAGGGTAAGTGTATCGAGTCTTCTTCTCCATAGAGCGTGATAGACCATGACGTAGTAGGGGATACATTTTTGATACTAAGAGTGATAAGACCCTCTTCGTGGGCAAAGAGTCTACTAGAAGATACAAAGGTGCTTTTGAGATGTCCTAAATTGAGTACCCCCAAAGGGCCTGCTGAAAATGCCAATGAAAAGACAAAAAAGAGCGTAATATACACAAGATTAAAGTCGTGCATATAGGCTTCCATAAAAAGACCAAAAAGCATGATGACAACAAACAAAGAGAAAAACGTTGCGTGTTGCTTGATACTCCTATGTATCTGAATGAACGTGCGTAAAGATTTCAGCATTGATTCTTGTGGCAGTGGTAATGCCCTCTTTAAATACCAGTCTATGGTTACACACAAGTGGTGTAACCATCTGTAAGTCATCAGGAATGACATAGTCTCTACCTTGAAGCATTGCCCATGATTTGACCATTGCTGTCAAAGACAATGCCCCACGTGTAGAGAGTCCATATTCAAAGCGACCACTCTCACGCGTAAAGGCAATAACCTCTTGTAAAAAGTCCAACAAAGTCTCACTTAGTGTGACAAGGGATGCTTTGTGTCTATACGCTTCTATCTGTTGGGGGGTAAGTAGTGTAGGGCTGTGAGGGGCATGGTGTCCTCTCTCTCCTTTGAGTATCATTCTTTCTGATATTTTATCAGGGTAGCCTATGCCAAAAGAACACATAAACCTATCTAATTGAGAATTAGGTAAAGGAAACGTACCCACCTCTTCGTGAGGATTTTGTGTCCCCATCACAAAAAAAGGCTCTTGGAGCGTATAGGCTATAGCATCGATGGTCACGATACCTTCTTCCATCGCTTGAAGTAGAGCAGATTGGGTTTTTGGCATCGAGCGATTTATCTCATCTGCGAGTAAAAAAGAGCTAAAGATAGGCCCTTTTTTAAAGACAAAACTTCCCTCTTTTTGGTTATAATAATTGACTCCCAATATATCAGAAGGTAACATATCAGAGGTAAATTGAATCCGTCCAAAACCTAGACCGAGTACTTGCGAAAGGTGTTTTGCAAGGGTGGTCTTACCCACACCAGGGATGTCTTCTAAGAGCAGATGACCACTAGCAAAAAAAGTAGCCAAAGCCAAAGCAATAGGCTCTCTCTTCCCCACCAAATGGGTCTCTATCATATCAATAAGGGGTGTAAATTCAGGTGCAATAGTATAATTCATAGAGGTATAGTATCATACCTACCTTATGCAAAACTTAGTCATGATATTAGATTTGATTAGGTCATTTTCATACAATATAAATCCCATTATGTAACCAATCTACCCAAAAAATCAGGATTATTTCCACAACTTTTAAAAATACCAGACATATTGAGGCTTTTGTTCTTAGGCTTATATTTGTT
>JAMOTK010000047.1 GCA_027062365.1 Sulfurovum sp. | reverse complement strand
AATGAGGCTTATTTCTCTGGTGTTAATAATTTAAAATTTGATGAGAATGATATGTTACCTAAGGTGTCACAGGTTTAGATAATAAGGATTTTTATTTAGTGGTCTTGACAATGGGGGACATTATAAATTGTATGAAAATGACCTAGTAGAAAATAGCAATGATGGGGTGCTTTTTGAGATTTGTTTTGGGAAATAATATTCTTTTGAATGGATATCCTTTATGGGTATCCATTCATGGGTGCTATAGGCTGTACTAAATACTAAAGTTGGGTGTATCGTCTGGCATGTGTGTGGCTTCTGCTTTTTTGGCTTCTACTTCTGCTTCATAGTTCATGATTTGTTGGCGTACTTCATGGATTTGAGCGAGGCTTACACCATCGTCACTTGACCATGCTACTTCTACTTCTGCTCCGTATTCTTCGCCTATCGTTTCTATCTTTTGGGCGTATTCGTTGATGTCCAGGCAGATAATTCTGTTTTCTGCACTCTCTTCTTTCATAGTGTCGCTTAGTTCTATATACCAGCGTCCTAGAGGGTTGCTTTTAATCACTGATTCTATGACTACCATCTATACACCTCCGTGAAAATCTTTTTTCTTTAGGTCACCATTGTAGATAATATCACGTACATCTACAGAATCCATATTGAGCATATCAGGGACGACATCGGCTTCTTCTAGGGATTTGATAGCACCTTCTAGCTCTTCTTGGTAAGTTTGCATCATATCAGCGGCTAATATGCCTTGGGTTTGTTGAATTTGTACCAATTTTTTGATTTCTTCTTCTACGCCTGTACCATCTATGGTGACAATCATTTTGCCTTTTTCTTTGTCTCCAAAATGGTAATCACAGACACCACTAGCTTCTAAAGTTTCTTTGACCATGTCATAATTTTTTGGTAATACTTGGACTACGATACTTGATATATTCATGTTGACCCTTTTGTTTTATTGGTTTAAATCCCACATCATGATGGTACTATCATCACTAGAGGAAAAAAGTATGTTTTCATCTTTAAAGAGTAATGTGTTGAGTGTACTCTTTTGTCCTTGAAGTTTGGCTATTTTAGACTTACTACTACGCAAGTAGATAGAAATATCATTGTTTTCATCCATAGCAAAAGCTACCTTTTTGGCAGAGGGGCTAAGTCCTGTTGCATAGATAAGAAAAGAGCCTAAGATAGCGTCACTTGTCCCCATGAGGGTATCATACAATGCACCACGTCTGTCTTGCCCTGCTCCACTCACGATGCCTTTTTTGAAGGCTACTTTATAGACATTATCGACATTA
The DNA here is from genome assembly GCA_027062365.1 of Sulfurovum sp. GTDB lineage: Bacteria > Campylobacterota > Campylobacteria > Campylobacterales > Sulfurovaceae > Sulfurovum. The sequence continues at coordinate 28,009 of JAMOTK010000047.1, read as the reverse complement.
ACGCCCTTTAGCTCTTGGGTCATTTTGCCTGTTTTGGTATCAATGATATTGAGTACACCACTTTCACAAGCAAAAACAGCTTGGCTTTTGTCTTCACTTAGTGCAAAATCAGAAAACTTAGATTCGTTCAGTTGAACACGGTAGATTTCTTTTTGTGCTTTGATGTCAAAAAGTATCGCTTCATTGGAAAGTAAGCCTAATAAAATTTGATTTTCATTGATAAACCTTGCTTTAATCGCAGGGAGTTTATCTGTATGGCTTTGGATTTGTGTGCTGGTGTTATGCTCATGTATCCAAAGGTTGGCATAGCCACCTTTACCACTGTCACTAAGTAGTAGATAACGATTGGCTATCTTGTCTACTGAAAAGACACGAGGGGGTATCTTGTCTCCCATGAAGTCTGTGACGACGGGTAGTGATACCTTGTAGATAAATGCTTTTTTTTCGTAGTCATAGACGTGTAATATCCCTGCATCTGTACCGATGACCAATGTATCTTCACGAAGTACCATATCTTTGGTTGTGCCATCTACTTCTATCTCTAAAAGTGGGGAGAGTGCCACACTACTTTGCAAAAGTATCATAGAAAAAAGAACTATTTTTAAGATAGTTTTCATTGGAGAAGCGCTTCTATCGTCGTTAAAATCATAGAAGCAATACCATTTTCATCCAAAGATGTTTGTATGCCATAGAGGTCTATTTCACTGACATATATCTCTTCTATATCTTTATGATTTTGGAGTTTTTTAATCATCTCTAAAAGGGTTTTTTCACCTATGGCTTCTTGTGTGAGTTCTGTAATATAGACCAGATAATTATAATCTTCTGGGTCAATAGCATCAAATTCATCTGTATCATCATCGTTATAATTTTCATCTATAACCAAAATATAGCGTAAAGCAGATAGGTCTGATGGTAAGAGTTTAAAAAGTGCTGGGTATTGTATTTCTATGGTTTCTATTGTCAAATTTATTGCTCCATTTCATTGTTGTTATTGTTCATAGCGATGGCAGTATAATTGATAGCTTGGGTAGGACATCGCCCCACACAAAAGCCACAGCTTGTACATTTATCCATATCTATCACTGGCTTGAACAATCCATTGAAAAGTATAGCATCATCAATACATGGTTCTTTACACGAAAAGCATATCACCCCATGATGGGCGACACATCCTTCTATAGAGATACGAAAAGTAGCATTGAGCTTTTCATTCGTATGCGTATTATCTAGGCTTAAGACATTGGGGACACATGCTATGGCACACTCTTCACAAAAAGTACATCCACTTGTAGCAAAATCTAGCTTGGGTGTACCATCATCTTGTATCTTAATAATCTTTTCATCACAAGAAGCGACACATGCTTTGCTTTCACATACGATACACTCACTCTGAAAAAGAGACTCATTTAGACCATAAGGAGGTCTTAGCACTAGGGCTAAGTGTTCCTTATTTTGGTCTAAAGGTTTTCTAAAAACATTTAAAAAATCGCGACGAGATGCCACGCTTATTCACCCTCTATAAAAGGTATAGTTTCAGATACTTCATAGTCAATACCTTCATTCATGTGGTCTACAAGTGAAGAGTGTGCTTTATTTATATCATCTCCATAGTCTGGTCTAAATGTATTGGCTACAGATGTTTTCATCTTAGACTGTGGTGCATGACATTGTGTACAGTTAAAACGTCCTTGATAGAGTGTATCACTTGTCTCTGCTTTAGCAATCTTAATATCAGCTGTATTTGCTAAAGTACGTCCTAACACTTGTCCCTCTTTAAGTACAACACCATCTTTCATCGTGGTCACTGGTCTATAGTTGGTAAAATGTGTTACAGGAATAGGTGTAGACCCCACAGCTGCTGCAACTTCTGGCAAGTGACATCCTAGACATTGGTTATTCATCTTAGTAATAGGAAGTAATCCATCTACAGAATGAGGAATCATCGGTGGAGCATCTTTATAGGCTCTTTCAAATTTTGTAGATGACCCAGGGGATGGTCTGTCATAATCTGCTTTTGTTCCCTCTGTTGTATCTTCTGAATAAAGGTCTGTTTTTCTAAGACCGAGTGCTTTTTCAGATACAGTATTTCTATTACCCAAATCTTCTTCTTCGATACGCATATCATCTGAAGCTTCAGCATTGAGGTCAATATAAGTACCTCCCGATACAGCTACAGCAGCAGCAGCGGCAAAAGTTGTGGCTTTTTCTGTTTGTGTTCCTGCATCAATCTTGATAAGTAAAGACATCGCTTCAATATCAGAATCTTTCAGGTTTTTGACTTGTGCCATCATCATACCTTTAAGGGTTTGCCCATACGTACCAGCTTTATAACCTTTGAGTGCATTGACTATCTCTTTGAGACTCATATCTTTTACTATTTTTGATTTACCCATTGCTGCGAGTTCAAAGTTTTGTCCATGACATCCTGCACACACTGCAATACTTACAGCATACGCACTTGAAGTAGCCAACATTGCACCTATGGCTACCGTTTGTATAATTTTCTTCATTATTCTTCCTCCTACCTATTTGTTTTTAGTAAAATTTCTTATACTAAATTTTAATGCATCATCATTGCACACATCCACACACCTACCACAGTTTGTACATTCGCCATCGGTTACAGAGATACTAGACTTATTTATCATGTGTAAGACTTGATTTTCAGGGCATACCACTTTACAGTCCATACAATTGGTACAGGCTTCATGGTCATGCTCTACTCTAATGATACTTTGGCTTCCTATGATAGAGTAGGCTGCACCCAAAGGACACAAATGCCCACACCATCCATTTTTGACACCAAATAAATCAAATAAAAAAATCGCCAAAACCACAGCAAATCCCATACCAAAGCCAAAGACTATCCCTCTTTGCATGATAGTAATGGGTGAAAACACTTCAAAAGCAGCCACCCCTACCAATGCTGAGACGATAATCCCTACGACCATAATCCAATATCTAGCAGACCTTTTTAAGAAACGGTAATTTACCTCTTCTTTGTCAAGGTTGAGTTTACGTCTTAGCCAATTGGCTAAATCTGTGACCATATTGATAGGACAAACCCACGAACAAAAAGCACGACCACCTACGACAAAATAAAACATCGTAATAATCAACGCACCGAGCAATACATCTGTACCCAAGATAAACCCTGTTGCTAAAACTTGTACAGTAGTATAAGGGTCAGCCAAAGGAATCGTACCAAAGAGTAAAGATGTACCAAATGTACCCTCTAAGATATGCCATCCATACGCATTGGCAGAAAAATATAAAAATAAAATCCCCAACTGAACACTACGTCTTAGTAATAAATATTTCATATTTTTCATTAGTATTCTAGCTCCATATTGAGATAATCATTCACATTTTTTTTGCTTAATTCAGTAGTTGTCACTTCTGCTTTTGCATTGCCTACACGTTCTTGGTCTTTACTATCCCAACCTTTGACATAGTGATCTCCTGCTTTACCTTTGGCTACATCATTAGGAAGCACAAAGATAGCTGGTTTTTCTGTGACACAGGCTTGTTCACATAGCCCACATCCCGTACACGCAGTATCTTGTACTATTGGTAGTAAAAAGGCGTGTTTACCCGTTCTATCATTCTTTTGATATTCAAGTGTAATGGCTACATCCAACAATGGACAAGCACGATAACACGCATCACACTGAATACCCCAAAAGGCGATACAAGACTCTTTGTGTACGACAGCTAGTCCCATCGTTGATTTGTTGATGTCTAACTCTTGCTTTTCATTTAGAAGGCTAGGCATATCCAAAGCACCAGAGGGACAAACAGGTACACAAGGTATATCTTCACACATATAGCAAGGCACTTCTGTAGGTATAAAGTACGGTGTTCCTATCAGTAAAGAGTCACCTCCTTTTGCCATTTGAAGTGTCCCTACTCTTGCTTTGCCTGTTTCTTTGTCTATATTCGTATCTCTATTGGTACACGCCTCAGCACAAAGACCACACTTGATACACGCTGTCAAAAAATCTTTTTCAGCCAATGCCCCAGGGGGTCTTAGTACCAAAGGTGATGCCTTTACAGAATCGCTATAACCACTCCATAACATTCCACCTAAAGTAGCTAACCCCACACTTTGTACTGTGGTTGCCATAAAGTTTCGTCTGTTTTTAGAGTGATTCATCGTCTTTATACCTTAGTAAGTTTTACAGCACATTTTTTGTAGTCTGTTTGTTTTGACATAGGACATGTTGCATCCAAACATACTTTATTGATAAATACTTTTTCATCAAACCAAGGTACAAATACAAGCCCTTGAGGTACACGGTTACGCCCTCTAGTTTCTACTCTAGCCTTAACCCTACCACGGCGTGAATCTACCCAGATAAGTCCACCTTGTTTGAAGCCTTTTTTCTTAGCATCAGCAGGGTGCATATAACAAAGTGCTTCAGGTACAGCACGGAAAAGTTCAGGTACTCTCATCGTCATCGTACCTGAATGCCAATGCTCTAGTACCCTACCTGTACATAACCAAGTATCATACTCTGCATCTGGCATTTCAGGAGGATCCATGTACGGTCTTGCATAAATTTTGGCTTTATTTTTAAGCGATTTTTTGTTTTTGTCTTTGATTCCTTTGAGGTCACCTTGAGCCAATGCTTTAGCCAATGTACCATAGAATGCAAAGTCAGTAGCACCACTTTCTTTGGCTGCTTTTGCTGCATAAGGATCATACTTAACGTTAAATCTCCACTGTGTCTCTTTACCATCAACAACTGGCCATTTAAGTCCTCTTACTTTGTGATATACTTCAAAAGGTGCAAGGTCATGTCCATGTCCTCTACCAAATGATGCATACTCTTCAAAGAGGTATTGATGAATCATAAATCCATACCCTTTCCATGCCTTACCATCTGAGCCTAGTACATTTCTACTGTCTCCTCTTGAATCTGTATCATCATAGCCTTTTTGAGGGAATTTATCATGCAACTTATATGATTTTGCTTTTTTATTTGCAAACAAAATTTCATACATTGTTGTGTCTTTTGTATATCCCATCTTGACAGCATCTTTGATAACATCAGGAAGTACTTTTTTATTTCTTAAAACAGATTCGCCCCAAAGGTCTGCAACTGTAAATCTTTTAGAAAGCTCTATCCACTGCCATGTATCACTCATCGCATTACCTACAGGAAGTACTTGTTGTCTCCAATGTTGCGTACGACGCTCAGCATTTCCATACGCACCCCATTTTTCATAAATCATAGCAGATGGCAACACAAGGTCAGAAACTTTAGCAGAAATACCAGGGTATCCATCAGAAGTTACGATAAAGTTATCCATCTCACGTGCTGCTTTAATCCAGTGAGACGCTGATGCTGAATCTTGGTAAGGGTTACATACACTAACCCATGCAAACTTAATCACACCATCTTCAATATCTCTATGGATTTTCATAATATGCTGATTACCTACTGGGTTAAGCGTACCATCTGGAATACTCCAACCTTTTTCAGCAATTTTTCTATGCTTAGGATTTTTGACCATCATATCAGCAGGAAGTCGGTGACAGAATGTTCCTACTTCTCTAGCCGTTCCACACGCAGATGGTTGACCTGTAAGCGAGAATGCTCCAGAACCTGGTTTTGCTTGTTTGTTAAGTAAGAAGTGAACGTTGTAAGAGAGTGTATTTACCCAAGTACCACGTGTATGTTGGTTCATACCCATTGTCCAGAAACTTACTATTTTTCTACCTTTTTCAATGTAAAGATTGGCTAACATTTGAAGCTTTTTCTTATACTCTTCAATATCTTCGTTTGGATCACCTTTTGTGTTTTTCGCAGTATATTCTAATGTATAAGGCTGAAGTGATTTTTTGTACTCTTCAAATGAAATTTCCCAGTGTTTAAGCGTACCTGCAGTATGCTTCATGGTATCGCCCTCTTTGTACCCATAAGGTTCAAGAGCTGGTGCTTCTTTTGCTGAAACTTTTTTACTCATCTCTTTATTGATAGTTTCCATTTCAAGAGCAGAGTATTTACCCGCACTTCCATCTTTACGAACAGGGGTAAGTGATTTTTCTTTGGCACGTCTAAGACCATATCCAATATTAACTGGACCTACGGCAAATACCATGTGTTGCTTAACAAAATCCCAATCAATAATCTTTTCTGCTTCATCTCTCATAACGATTTCACGCGCGATATAATTCCACAAAGTAAGGTCAGTATTTGGAGAGAAAATAATCTCAATATCAGCCAAATCTGAAGTTCTATGTCTATAGGTAGAGATATTTACTACTTTTACTTTATCAGGATTAGATAGTTTTCTATCTGTGACACGTGACCATAAAATAGGGTGCATCTCTGCCATATTTGAACCCCAAGATACAATAGTATCAGTAAGCTCAATATCATCATAACAACCACTAGGCTCATCAATACCAAATGTTTGGTAGAAACCAACAACAGCAGAGGCCATACAGTGACGTGCATTAGGATCAATCGCATTAGAACGGAATCCTGCTTTCATCATCTTTTGAGCAGCATACCCTTCCATCACAGTATATTGACCTGACGCAAAGTTAGCTACACCTTCTGGTCCTGAATGTTTTAGTGCTTTTTTGATATGTACTTCCATCTCATCAAAGGCTCTCTCCCAAGAAACAGCTTTGAACTTTCCTTTTTTATCAAACTCGCCTTTGTCATTCATACGAAGAAGAGGTGTTTTAAGTCTATCTGCACCATACATAATCTTGGCATTAAAATAACCCTTAATACAGTTAAGACCTCTATTTACAGGGGCAGCTGGGTCACCTTTTACGGCAACAATACGCCCATCTTTAGTTGCGAGCATTATCCCACAACCTGTACCACAGAAACGACAAGCTGCCTTGTCCCATCTCCATTTAGATTCTGCTTTTTTCGCTGCTGCTTGTGCTGACTGTGGAACAGAAATTCCTACAGCACCTGCTGCTGCTACTGCTGCTGAATTTTTCAAAAAATCACGTCTATTTAATGACATTTTTCCTCCTAATTAAATATATTACGATTAAAAAAGGAACTCCCTTTTTAATACCTCGATGCTAAAATAAAACTATATAAAAGTTATCATATTTAGTGTAACTTTATAAATCTAAGTAATTCTTGATTCATATCAATTAAGAGGGAAAGTTACTAAAAAATAGCTGTAAAAGGTTATAAAAGTGACAGCTAAGAGCATCTCATTTTATTGGTTTCAATGATATACTTTAAAGCATCTTCATCCAATATCGTAACGATATGTCCATCAATTTTAAGAATATTTTCTTTTTTAAATTTACTCAATAGACGAGAGAGTGTTTCAGGTGTCATGTTGAGCATATAGGCGATTTCATTGTTTTTAAGACGTTCAAAGATAGAAGGATTGGTATAAAGTACATCAGCTATCTTTGCTTCCGAAGAGAAAATCGTCTCTTTGTGCAACAGTGTAGCTAAAAGTTTCATACGCTGTGCAAGGGCTTTGAGTAAAGAGACAGAAAAATCTGTATTATTTAGACACTCATGAAATAGCTTTAAAGGCAATAATCCTATGTATCCATCACTCAAAAATTCACAAGTCGCAGGAAATTCTACATTTTCAAAAGCAACAAATAGTGCAATAGCCTCAGGGGCTTCAAAATTGTGCATGTGAATTTGAGTGCCTTTAGGGGTCGTCTTATATAGTCTCACAACCCCTTCAAGTAAAATATACAGATATTGATTCTTTTCCCCTTCATAAAAGACAATACTATCTTTATCATACTGATGGATATGTAGTTGAGATTGCATAATAGCCAATTGTTCTTCATTGAGCATTGAAAATAAGGGTAAATCTGAAAGTTTATACATAGGTCTATTTCCTTGATTTATGTCAAGGAAATTATAGCATGACTATTTAAAAAATATATTGAAATAGTTACTTACTAAGCTATCAAAATATTGAATACGTGCTTTGCCTTTAGGTAGTGTACTTCGCAAAGCTTTCATTTGTGTTAAAAATGCTCCTACATTATGGGGAATATGCTTTTCAAAATGTTGGCGTATTTTTTTGGCAAAGGCAGGAGAAGCACCTCCTGTAGAAAAAGCCACAGTCAAATCACCTTTTTGTATATATGAGGGAAAGATAAAATCACAATACTTCATATTATCTACCGAATTTACAAGTATCCCTAAACCTCTTGACTCTTCATATATCTCTTGGTGCAGTACCTCATCCTCTGTTGCGATGATGACAATATCAAAGCCCTCTATATCCCCTGATTGATAGGCTCTTTGATAAAATCTTAACTCATTTTGGCTGATGAGTTTTTGGGCTTCTTTAGAGACTTTTAGACTAATGATACTAATATCTTGGGTAAAATCAAGCAATTTTTCTAGCTTATGCGTGGCAATACTTCCTGCTCCTATGAGCAATACTTTTTTGCTATCCATAGTTAGATAAAGAGGGAAAAATGACATTATCTATCTCCTATACGGCTATTTTGAGTAAGTATTTCTCTCATTGCCACGACCTCACCTACGATGATAAGTGCAGGAGTAGGTAGCTGATATGCTTTCTCATAAATATCACACAACGTACCCACTACCACCTGTTCATCTACCAAAGTACCACGACTAATCACAGCGATAGGATAACTAGATGCTTTGCCTATCTTTAGAAGCTCTTTTACAATAGTGGAGAGTTGATGTAATCCCATCAAAAAGATAATAGTCTCATCTTGTCTAAATGTCTCCCAATTGAGCTGTGCATAGCCTTTTTGAGGTGCTTCATAGCCTGTAACCACACGAAAAGAGATAGACTTTCCTCTATGTGTGATAGGGATATTTGCCATCTCAGGCACAGCAATAGCCGAAGTAACCCCAGGGACAAACTCAAATTCTATCCCCCTAGCATGTAAAAAAAGTGCTTCTTCCCCACCACGTCCAAACACCACAGAGTCCCCCCCTTTGAGACGTACCACACAGTCATGAAGCAATGCTTTTTCATACAACAGTGTATTGATTTCATCTTGGGGCAAGATATGGTGTTTGTTTTCTTTACCCACATAGATACATTCACACCCCTCTTTGACCTCTGCTAATATTTGAGGATTAATAAGCCTATCATAAATTACCACATCAGCCTTACGTACAAGACGCAATGCTTTAAGGGTCAACAGCTCAAAATCCCCAGGCCCTGCTCCTGTCAAATATACTTTACCCATACATCTATTCCTTTACACACCCATACTATTTGGAAAAGTGCTGATAATCTTTGATAGTAGACCAATCCCCACCCCATTTCCAACCATGACTTTTAAATATCTTCACTACTTTATCATCTTTGCGTAACACAGCTTTATTCGCAGGACTACTCTTTGTGTGAACTCTTTTTTTATACTTCAATGATGCCTTATGAGAGATATGCCCCTTACGTGAGATATAAGGATTTTCTATAGGATTGAGGTCTATGGCTTTACCATAAGAGTGCTTTGACCACTTCTTACTGCCTGTAGCATTACGACAATTAAATGCCGAAGTGTTGTCTGCTTCTATAGACTGCCAATCATTGCCCTTATACACACTCACAAGTCTCATCTTATAGATAGGATACCCTAGCACATAAAGTGATTCAAAAATTTCCACTACTTCCTTTGCCACATCCTTGTGTACGATAAGTTCCCCCCTACGAGACACAGCCCTAAAATCTCTATATCTAACCCTCAAATACCGTAAATCCCCTAATCCTACAGGACACCCAACCCTCCAAGAATTACCCTGAAGCATACGCTGTTTTATCTCCAAACTAATAGGAGAGATACTCACGTTAGACCCAGCAAAGATATAAAAGGGTAAAAGTAGTAGTATCGCTACTATTTTGATATTTTTTTTCATGAGACACTTTCCTTTTTAGAGTTTAGACTCAACATTTCACCTCAATCCATCAATCTCATCCAAACTCAACCCTGTAGCGATAGAGATAGTTTGGGTATCAATGCCTTGGATGATTAAGGATTTTGCTATTTCTAGTTTTTCTTCTTCTCTACCCTCTTCTCTACCCTCTTTATAAGCAAAATCCACACTATTTAGCAAATCTCTATAGACCTTTAAATTTTTATGATACTTCTCTTGTTCGCCTTTGGGCATAGAAGCAAATTCTGCTTTGTTAAAAGTATTTTTGATGATGTCATTTTCTATCTCTTGGGGTATATCTGTCATGTTGTGTAGGTTTTGGAAGACATACATCCACCATTCTAAATGGCTAGAAAGTTCTTCTTTTTTCTTTTTGAGTTTTGGGATTTCTAGGTAAATCATATTGAGTTTATCGTACATCACTTCTTGGGTATAAATATCAGTTATTTTACCATGGTGTAAATACTCTGGTCTATCTTTAAATCTATCTATTTCAAAATTTAATAGTCCTATAAAATATACAGGAGCTAATTCAAAGTTCCATCCACCTTTTATACCTTGTTGTTGTATAGGGAAAGAGGTATAGTACAAGGCTCTACTTTGAAAATGCTCTTGTGATACTTTTTGTAGTTCTACTATAAATTGATTGCCTATTTCATCTTCGCACAAAAGGTCTATAATAGCTTTTCTATCTTCTGGGGCATCAGGGAGTAGTTCTCCATTTTTGAAGATAATGTTTTTGATTTTTCTTTTGTCTTCAAACTGTAATATATCATTTAAAAGGCTTTTGAGTAAGTCTGTATTATCAGGGTCAGCAAATATCTTTTTAAACCCAAAATCAGTAAATAGGTTGATGTAGCGTGAAGTTTGGCACATTTGGGTTTCCTTTTGGGTGAAGTAGTTGCTTGGGTACAATACCCTACACATTTTGATATTTAAATTTAATTAGCTATAATAACACCAGTTGGGACAGATGAGAGAGCGATAACTCTCTCATAAGCTTTTAATATGCTTTTGTTACTATGATAAGTAGCAAAAGAATAACAATTATGAGTATGAATCGCATTGTTATATCCTTTCAAAAAGGCTAACCCTGTCCCACACTTCTCCTTCACAATGAAAACAACACAAAATAATTGCCAACTAGTGTAGAAGTATAGCTAAATATATCTTTATCAATTGTCAGAATCGAAGACTCACGACCTACAATAATCCCTCAATATCATCTAAACTCAATCCCGTAATCATAGAGATATTTTCTTTGTCCATTTCTTGAATGAGTAAAATCTTTGCTATTTTTATAGCTTTTTGATGTTCTCCTTCTTCTCTCCCCTCTTCTCTCCCCTCTTTATAAGCAAAATCCACACTATTTAGCAAATCTCTATAGACCTTTAAATTTTTATGATATTTCTCTTGTTCACCTTTGGGCATAGAAGCAAACTCTGCTTTTTGGAAAGTGCTTTTGATGATGTCATTTTCTATCTCTTGGGGTATATCTGTCATGTTGTGTAGGTTTTGGAAGACATACATCCACCATTCTAAATGGCTAGAAAGTTCTTCTTTTTTCTTTTTGAGTTTTGGGATTTCTAGGTAAATCATGTTTAGCTTATCATACATCACTTCTTGGGTATAAATATCTGTGATTTTACCATGATGTAAATATTCTAGTCTATCTTTAAATCTATCTATTTCAAAATTTAATAGTCCTATAAAATATACAGGAGCTAATTCAAAGTTCCATCCACCTTTTATACCTTGTTGTTGTATAGGGAAAGATGTGTAGTATAAAGCCCTTGATTGAAAATGCTCTTGTGATACTTTTTGTAGTTCTACTATAAATTGATTGCCTATTTCATCTTCACACATGAGGTCTATAATAGCTTTTCTATCTTCTGGAGCATCAGGGAGTAGTTCTCCATTTTTGAAGATAATGTTTTTGATTTTTCTTTTGTCTTCAAATTGTAATATATCATTTAAAAGGCTTTTGAGTAAGTCAGTATTATCAGGGTCAGCAAATATCTTTTTAAACCCAAAATCGGTGAATAGGTTGATGTAGCGTGAAGTTTGGCACATTTGGGTTTCCTTTTTATTGTTTGGTGTTTGTTGGATTATAGCATAAGTTTTGAGTGCTGTGGCATCATCAAAAGATAGAAGCAAAATTACACATAGACATTTCTCAATGAAGTGAAGAATATATCAACCATTATCCTATCTTTTTTTGATTATTTTACTTATACTTTTTGGCTAAGGTGTTGTATAATCACATCATTATTATCCCAAGGAGACCCATGCAACATTTAGTAGATACCTATGACTTCACACAGATACAAATAGAAAACCTCCTCCAAGATGCTACATCATTTAAAGCCCAGTATCCTCCTCAACTTCTCAAAGATAAGCTTCTTATTACGCTTTTTTTTGAGGCTTCTACACGTACACGTTCATCTTTTGAGATTGCAGCCAAGCGTTTGGGTGCTTCGGTGGTGCATTTAGACCCTAGCAAAAGTTCTAGCAAAAAAGGCGAGAGCTTAGAAGACACGTTTACCAATCTTTGTGCCATGGAACCCGATGGTGTCATTATCAGGCATACAGCCAATAACACCCCCCAAATACTAGCAGATATGCAAATGACTTCGGTCATCAACGCAGGAGCAGGTGACTATGCCCACCCTACCCAAGCCCTCTTAGATTTATTTACCATTGTAGAGCATTTTTCTCTCGTAAATGAACCCATTGAAGGTAAACGTATCGCTATTGTTGGGGATATTATCAACTCTCGTGTGGCTAGTTCTGCCATACGTCTCTTTACACGTATGGGCATGAAAGTACTACTCGTTGCCCCAAAACCATTTATGCCAAAGAGTGACTTAGAGCAATACCAACATGTCGAAGATGTCATAGATAACGTGGATGTCATTATGTCGCTTCGTACCCAATTGGAGCGTCATAATACGGTGGTGTTTAAAGACAATGATGCCTATGCCAAAGAATATTGTATCAACAAAGAGCGTCTAGGTAATAGAGACATACTCATCTTACACCCTGGCCCTGTGATGCGAAATATAGATATATCCGATGAGATATTGGCAGACCCACGGTGCAAAGTCTTAACACAAGTTAAAAATGGTGTATTTATGCGTATGGCTATCTTAAAACTACTGTTATTAGATGCATCCTAAGCCAAATGATGGATTGGCTCAACAAAGAAAAAGGGTTTGAATCCATCAATACATTGGGCAAAGCACGTACCCCTTTTCTCTTTATTATCTCTTATGATACGCACAAAATCTTTAGTAAAGCACTCCATACTTTAGACGATAACATCTTGTATAAACTAGAAGATTTACGCAACTACTCTGTCCAAAAAAGAGAACAAGACTATCGCTTTTCTAAAGCACCTCTGTCTTTGTCTGCGTATCAAAAAAGCTTAGATAAAGTCCTCGAAGAGATAAAACAAGGCAATACCTATCTACTCAACCTTACATTCAAAACACCCATAAAGACCAATTTGAGTCTCAAAGAAATTTTCTATTACGCTCAATCTAAATTTAAACTCTATTACAAAGATGAATTTGTCTGTTTTTCTCCCGAACGCTTCGTAGAGATACAAAACAACACTATTGCGACCTACCCCATGAAAGGCACGATAGATGCCACCCTCCCCCATGCCAAAGCTTCTATCTTAGCCAATCAAAAAGAGATGGCAGAACATGTCATGATAGTTGACCTCATGCGTAATGATTTGGGTATCATCGGTTCTGATATTAAGGTCGAGAAATTTCGCTATGTAGAAGAGATAAAAGCAGGAGATAAAAGACTCCTACAAATAAGCTCAAAAATCACAGCCCAACTCCCCCACACATGGCAAGACAACATCGGCACACTACTCTCCCAAATCCTCCCAGCAGGGTCTATCACAGGTACACCCAAAAAGAAATCCATAGAGATTATAGAAAAAATTGAAGATTCTAAAAGAGGCTTTTATACAGGCGTATTTGGCATCTATGATGGAACATCTCTCTCTTCTAGCGTCATGATACGCTTCATAGAAAAACATCAAAAGCAACTCCACTACCAAAGTGGAGGAGGCATCACCCTAGACTCCCAAGCCAAAAGCGAACACCAAGAACTTATAGATAAAATTTATTTACCATTTTAGGGTAGACTTGACTTTTGGGGTAGGATAGTTTGTAGAAAAGGTAGCAGTTACAGGAGAGAGGTTAGATAGATTTACACTCTTAAAATAGTATTTTGAGTGCTACCAAAAGACTCCCTCCCTATATCATAAGAATATAAGATAAAAATTTATTAATTACACATTCATTAAAAGGTAGACTATAGACAGTATCTTATTTTTTTGGAGTTCCACATGAAATCACTACTTTTACTTCTCATCTTTACCTTAAATATACTCTTTGCATCATCTGCTAAAGAGGTCTTCCCTACTGTGCTTAGTTCTCAAAGTACGATAACATTGCATCAAGTGATAGCTATTAAAAAAAGCAAATCTTTATATGCTCAAGAGATAACAAATAATAAAAATTGTCGAGTGAAGCAGTATAAACAAAAGAAAAAAGTTTGTAAACACAATAATGAAGGCATCACGCCTTTAGTTCCCTTTGCGTTTTTGCCTACAAGCAATAAAGAGACACTTACGCTTTCTAAAAGAAAACAGACCTTTAGTCAAGCTCATCTACCTGCACTCAAACTCTCCAAAGCCAAAACAAAACTCATCTTCAAAGCACCCAAAAATGCTAAAGGCAAAAGAGTACAACATATAGGCAAGATTATTGACAGAGCAAGAGTGAGTACTTATGTATTTCATGAAGGAGACTACTACATAGAATCCTTAGACATCCAAAGTAATGACCCAAAGAAAAATGATGTCTTTACCCTAAAAACCAAAGGAAAAGTAAGAATATTTCTAAATCAAGACTCTACTATCATCAAAAGAGCAGATAAATATAAACACAGAGGATACATAGGACTCAACAACGAAGCCCAAGCCAATCATCTACTCATCTTCTCCAAAGGAAAACTTACTATAGACGCATCAAGACGCTTAAAAATGAAAGGTTTTATCTACGGATATAAAGACATCACCCTCATAGGAAATATGAACTCCTCCCTAAAAGGATCAGTCACTTCACAAGGTACACTTAGCATAGGAAAAGAAGAAGCCAAGCATTGGAAGCAACAAAAAGCAGGGAAGTATGTGTATGCCAAACATGCACTTAGTAGCTTTAACCTTGACTATCCTGTAGAAGATAGTGTAGCTCCTGTGATTACTTTAAATGGAGAAAATAATATTACACTTACTTTGGGTGAGAGTTATAAAGAACTTGGAGCAATAGCTATAGATAATATAGATGGGAATGTCTCTGTGAGTATTAGTGGAGAGGTCAATACTTCGGCAGTGGGGACTTATGAGCTTGTATATTCTGCTGAGGATAGTGTGGGGAATGAGGGGAATGTTACGAGGGTTGTGGAGGTGGTAGAAGATGAGAATAAAATACAATTACTGATTCTTTTAACTAATAAAACAAAATATACACGAAAGCTTACTTACTATGGTCAAGATAATAATGGTAAAGTAATATATTATTATGCAGGTGTACCTGTATCTACACAAGTATTTGCCACTTTTGAAGATGGAGAGAAAGAAGAAGTAACAGATAAGATTGAATGGGTTCTTACAAATAGTGCCAAAATTGCTTATGGTAATGTGGTACTTACGAAAGAAGGGACTACTTCTATACAAGCTCAGTATCAAAATATCACAAGTAATACCATAGAACTCACTCTTGAAAACTATGAAGAAAATCCTAATAATATTATTGATTATATTATTTATGACTCTAATACTCCTAAGCGTGGAATAGACATTGAAATAGAACTCACACAGAAGCCATTAAAGCCTGTAACGCTTGTATTAGAACTAGACCCTAAAGATAAAGTAGAGTTTAAAAAACGCATCTATCCTTCTCCACCTTTATATAAAAAAACTATTATCTTTAAAGCAGGAGAGAAGAGATATAGAAAAGGAACTATTAGGATTGAAGATAGTACAAGCTCTTATGTGATTAAGACGCATATATTGGAAAGTGAAGACACTAGCTACGATGGTAAAGACCCCCAAGATATTCGTGTTGTTCCAAATACTAAAATTGAACTTATCACTCCACCTATAGAACAGCGTCGTGGAGCATTGAGAGGGGTACATATAAATATGCTTCTTCAAGCCTATGCTACATGGGGTGTAAAATTTCGTCTTGTTAATCCTCCTAAAGGAATGTACTTAAGTGATGGAGAGTATTCGCATATACTTGACCAAGAGGAGATGTTAACGAAGCGTCCTAAAATTATTGAATGGGATGTACCTATGGATGCCATAGAGGGAAAAACTTATGACATCACAGTAGAAGTAACAGATGCTAAAAAAAGAAAAGGTAGTATAACTTTTCCTATAAAAGTACCCATAACAAAACCTATACAAACAGAGATAGTAAACAATGAACTCATAGTCACAGATAAAAGCTCAAACCTTTATGGTATGAAGATGAAAGGGCATAGTGGGGAGGATGTGTCTGAGCTTAGGCTTAGGTCTGTGGAGTATGGGGATGTTTGGAAGAAATATGTCGAAAATAAACAGCCTGAGGATGTGATTGAACACGCAGTGTTTATTTTAGATAATATGCCTGAGATTTTGGATGTGAAGATGCCAATATGGATGGATACATATGAAAAAGCTAAGACTCTTTTAGTATCTTTTTCTCAATATAGTGGTAGTAGTATTCATAGTGAATCATGGGTGGGTTCAGTGGAAGGTTTAATTAAGTATGAAAATGATGATGGATACTTATATAAGAAAGGTAATAATAAGATAAGAAATATTTTTATGTTAATGCCTACAAAAGCACAGTACTTAGGTGATGATTATGAATAAAATATTTCTTAGTCTATTTATTTTATGTTCTTTTTCTCTTGCAGATAATAATTGTAGTTCAGAGTATAATTGTACAAAAATACCAAATAAAGATTTTCCTTTAACACAATCTGATTACCATTGCACCATTAAAAAAATGCCAAACATGCCCATTAGAGCTGTAGATGTCTTTGATGGTAAGAACCTAAAAACCTATTTTGGACAAAATCAGACTGTTTGTGATGTGTTGGGTTGGATGAATGAGGGGGCTGGGAAATTTAATGCTGTGGATGGGCTGATAGGAAGTTATAAAGAGCCTATTACGCTGAAGTTTGAGTTTAAGAAGAATAGTAAATTCGGAGGTCATTATGACCATAGGGATAATTCTATTGTTTTTGCTAGTGGTAGTGGTAGAGGAGGGTCTATACTTGATGGTACTGACTTTGTAGTTAATCATTTTGAAAAGCTTATGAAATATCAAACGGTACATGAGTTCTTTCATTATGCACAAGACAAAACATCTCCAAATACCTATAAAAGTGCATCAGATTGGGTAAACGATGAAACACCAAGAACTGATAGATAAAATTTATTTGCCATTTTAGGGTATCCACATCACTGTATTTCAAATGTATGTTTACACCCTCTTTCGCCTCTATGTACCCACTGATAGGCTTTGTCATCTTTTACTCTAGCAAAATAGAGTTGATGGGTATCTCTCCATGGGTCTATGATAATACCCTCTTTTATGGGCTTATCTTTAGGGACAATGACTAGGGTATTATGTTCTTTCCAATAGTTTCCTTTGTTCGATACCATAAGATGAAAGGTAAAAGAAGGATACACTTTTTGGGTGCGAAAATGATGATAGAGGGCATCGCTCCAGTGGTAGCATAAGCCTTTTTCTTTGAGTCCTACGGTGATGAGGAAGTTATGGTATTTGGGACTCGTGCTACGTTCAAATACTTTGGTCAATCGTTGGGTTTGGATAAAAATATCTTGTGAGAGATTTAGACTTTCAGCGTGAACACTTAGTGAGGTTGAGTGTTGTAAAAGTGTGGATAATTGGATGATTTCTGTTTTTTGGGGGCTAGGTGTCTTGACGGTACATCCCCAAAAAAAGAGAAAAAAAAGAGTATAGTTAAAAAGGGATTTGTGCATACTGTTGGGGCAGATAAAACGCCATAGCCACACAAAGAAGCAACATCGCAGAGCTATAAAGGACGATGAACTTTGGATTTTTAGAGAGGATAAAACCTCCTAATCCTCCTACGATAAGCCCTCCAATATGTGCTGCCATATCTATAGATTCGATAGAGAGTCCTATCACAAGGTTGATACCTATAATGATAGTAAAATCTTTCATAAAAGCTTTGGTATGGCTAGAAATTCTATATTTATTTGCCAAGAAAAATCCTGCCAATGCTCCAAATACACCAAATATTGCTCCAGATGCTCCTACACCCACACTTTGAGGATGGACATATAAAGAGAGTAACCCTCCTAATAATCCAGAAAAAAGATAGATAGAGATATAAGACTTTTTATCTAAGTAAAGTTCAGCTCCACGTCCTACGAGATAGAGAGAAAACATATTCATCAGTAAATGCGTCAGACCTCCATGCAAAAACATCGCAGAGCCTAGTCGCCACCACTCTGCGTTGAGGACAGTAAGAGGACCATACAATGCACCCATATCTACAAGCACTTCTAAGTCCATATCCATGACACTTTGGCTATAAAATGAGCTAAAGAGATAGACAATTACATTGATAAAAATAAAGGTATAGGTCAGACGGTAACGTAAAATATCTTTTATCATCGGCTAATATATAGCCTCGGGGAAGATAACACCATCTATCTTAGCACGTGCCAGTTTAGAAATATCTTTGTTGGAATGTACCAATACGACAATACGTGTATCAAAAAGATATTCTTGGGCGATAGGCTGTATCATCAAGGCATCATCCTCTTCACAAACAATATAATTTGCACCTAAAGCATTGGCAAAAAGTGCATCCTCTAGTGTATTGACCACAATAGCAAAAGAGATAGTATGCTCTTTACAATGTTTGGCATATTTATGAGAATCAACTAAAGGTTCAAGTAACATAACCTCATCGACTTTACTTTTTGTTATATCTTCTATAGAAAATACTTTACAAAAACGCTGACTTTTAATCCATGGATGTCCAATGATTATCATGACTACACCTTTATTATTTAGGGTTTACATTCGTTAGAACAGTAGTATTTAGCATCTACGATAAGTGTTTCTTTTATCGTAACATACGTACCACAAGCTTCACACTCTACGAGCGTATCTTCATCTAGTTTCTTTTCATCGGCTGATTTACCTATCTTTGGAAGTTTTCCTCCAAAGAATTTATAGATAAACAGACCTGCGATAGCAAAGATAAGTAATTTTAAAATCATTCTTTAACTCTTTATATACAGGTAATTACGCTGATTTTTTTGTACTATATCATATTTTAGCTGATGTTGTACATCTTTTATTTCATCAAACACACGTGAACCTTTATAAAAAAGGTATTCTGTTTCACTATCACTTATATTTTGTGTCAAATCTAAGAGTAGCTTGGTATTGGTCACAGCACGTGAAGTAATCATCCCAAAGGGAGTATGCACGACTTTCTCAACCCTTTTGGCTTCTACCAAAACATTTGGTAAGTCCAAATCTATCGATGCGTACTTTAAAAATGAAACACGTTTTTTAAGTGGTTCTGCTAAGACTACCTCTGTAGTAGGCAAAGCAATAGCTAGAACCAAACCAGGAAATCCTGCTCCTGTACCCACATCAAGCAGTGTTTTAGGTGTTTTTATAAAGCTCAAAGGATGCAAAGAATCTATAATATTACTATAAATAGCATCTATATTTTTAGCCCCTGTTAGATTGTGTATTTGATTCCATTCATTGAGTAAGGAGGCAAAGTTTTCAAGTTTGATAACAGTATCACTCAAAAGTGTTATTTTTTCTTTTTCTAATAGCTGATTTAAATTCATAGTTCTCCTATCGTGATAAGTTTGTTTGTTTTTAATGTCTCTATAAATACGTATATATCTTCTTCTAATCGTAACACATCTACCTCTACCATCTCTAAGATATGCTGTGCTAAACCCTCACAAGAGTGATGCTCTGATATATATTCCCACATGATACGACCCATGCCCTCTAATGCAAAATAGTTTTTACTTTGTGTATCAAAGAGAAGTATCTCATCATCAATTATTTGACTAAAGAGGGTTAGAGGGATATGTATTGTATCTGTACTATTCATCGTGCTATTATACTCTATTATGTGTGACAATCGCTTGATAAACCTCTTCTAAGCGTTTTTCATCCCATGGTATTTGTATCTGATAGACCGATATAGCTTTTGCCATCTCTGCTATATGTACAAAATTTTCTTTTTTGAGGAAATCAAACTGCACAAAACTACTTTGATGTAGGGATTTAAATTTTTCTATTCCATAGAGTTCACAGATACTCACCTCTGCATCTTTGACTGTTTTTTCCAAACAATACATAGCGTGTAAAGGGATAGGCTTTTGTACAAAATTTTCTATAGGGTAGCCCAATGTTTCAGGCGTTCTGTAGGGACGATAAAAAGGATATGAAGAGATGGCTGTATAGCCCTTTTTTTGATGTATTGCCACAGTATCATCACAGAGTATAGCATGTCCTTTTTTGAGAAAATAGTCTATGAGTGTTGATTTACCTCCATAAGAAAAAGCTGAAAAAAGTAACGCCTTTTGATGAAGTGCTACAGCACCTACATGTAAGATAGTGTATTTTCTTTGCAACGTCAGTACCAAAGGAAAAAAGGTATGAAAAATCCAAAATTGTAACAGAGTATCACTATAGTGTTTACCCTTAATATACTCTATGCTCTTAGTACTACTACTCCAAATAAGTGTGACAACCTCTTCTATCTCAAATCCCCATGTATGACAAAGAGGATTCATCTGTTCAAAAGGCATAGTGCTATAATAACGTACACGTCTTCCTGTCATCTCTACCCATGGGCTTTGCAATGTAAAGGTTGAAGCGAGTATATCATCGTTTTGTACTGATACGTTGATACTTTTATCTCCTTTTTTCATGCTAGTATGTAAAGTAGCTATATCCTCAAAAACAAAGTGTCGGTTAAAAATAAGCATAACGCTATCCTTCTAAAAACCACCCCATCCACCAGGAGGGCCAGAAGGACCACCACTATCTGCTTGGGCTTTAGTGGGTTTAGCCAATTGTCCTAAAGCGATTAATACAGGGGCTGAGTAGACAGCTTTTTTTAAAAAGGTACGTCTTGTTGAAGCTTCATTGTCTACTGCTAATGTATCGTCTTTTTCTTTTTTCATTTGTTTAAAACCTCAAACTTTGGGGGATAATGCATATCAATAGCCTCTAGTCTTTTTGCTTTTAAGCTATCAGGCATTGCATCTGCATCTAAACGTAAAACTTTTAACTCTAAGGCTTTCATCTTTGTCATCTTAGATATTTTTTTAGATGTGAGGATAGGCACATTCGTATAGAGCTTCCATCTAAAATGTCGTTCTTTCAGACCATTCATACTAAACAAATATTCATTCATTTTATTATCAGATACTATGCTTACCTCACGATTTTCATCCATATCCAAAAGTGTCATCTTTTTGAGCAACGGGTGCATAAAAATATAATTTTCATGATACCGTAGTCTATCTTGGGTATCAGTATAAGGCGTGAGTGCATAAAGTCCTCTAAACCATAGTATCATATTGGCTGTACCGTCATGTGATTTTACAGTAAAGTCCCAGCTATCAGCATCGGTATCGGTATCGGTATCGGTATCTACACTATGAAAAATACTTTTATACTCCCCTGCCTCAAAATCAATAGGGTTTTTAAAAACCACATCTAAGTACCTTTTCACAAAAGGGGCTATGGCTTTGAGAGCATAGTTCTGTATCGTATCTATTCTATCCAACTGTCCCAATTGTGTACTCGCTGTCTTCATGGTATTACTCGTATCTTCTACCACCAATCTGATATACCACTCTTTGACTATTGCGATAGTCGTAGTATCCTTTCTTTTAATAACTTCGGGTAAGGGGGTGGTTTCTTCTGTTTCCTCTATTACAGAGGGAAGTGTCTCTTTTGTACCATCTGTTGCTGAGGTTACGCCCAAAGATGGGGCTACTGTAGAACTACCTACTCTTGGCTCTTCTTGATTTTCTGTAGGTGTAAAGAGACTCGTTGTATCATTTTTATCCGTATTATTAGTAATATCCGTACAACCCAACAATAAAAATAAACTTAAAAATAGTATCGTTATATTTCTTTTCATCTCTACTCCTTTGGAATCAATAATTTAAGTGTTTTATTTTTGCTTGTACCATGTAAGATAAGCCAAAATCCTTTATATGGTTCTAATTTACATCCACCAGGGGTCACATCATCACAAGTAGTATAGCCATTGGCATTACTACCATTGACACTAGGATTGTATTGCCAGACTTGTTTTTCTGCATACCCTGCTACTTCTGCTCCACTTGGTGTATAGGCAACCCCATCTACTAAGATACGACAATCAGCCCAATCTACAGGAGATTTTCCTACAAAGCCTAGCATATTGTTTCTATTTTTTCCACTACCATCATTGGGATCATTATCTGGAGCTGCAAAATTTTTATTGACAGAAGTCAAATCTATCTCTACACAAGTCTTTGTGACACAAGCTGGATGTGTTGAATTGTAGTCTGTACTCAGTAGCGTATTGGTATTCCATGTTTGGTCTACTTTGGAAATGATCCAATACCCTTGTCCAAATTTTAAATTTGTACCCGTATAAGGCAAAATAGAATACCCACTAGCATTGGTACTAGTATTATACTCTCGTTGATAGATAACCCACCCATCTGCATTACTAGGTTGATCATAACTCGCGATAGGAAGCTCATCAAAGATAGTAGCCACATCTGTAGTTGTGACAGTGTTTAAGTTTGCAGGGATACCTATGAGTTCCCAAATACCTGCTGTGACATTTGCATCACAAGTAGGACATACTCTAGGTGTACCATCAAAGTTTTTTCCTGTACTTTCATTGTTATAGATAGTAGCAATATCTGTAGCATTCAACGCTCTATCCCATATCTTTACTTCATCTAAATCACCATTATAAGCATAACTACCCCCAATACCTCGCCCTATCACTAAAGAAGTATTGGCATTTACAATGCCATCGGTAAACCCTTTATTTGTTTTCTCTATTCCATTGATATATAAACGTATCTTACTACCATCATACGTTGCAATAGCATGAATCCATTCTAATTCATTTATAGGTCTTGATACAAAATCCCGTGTGGAATTATTACCAATTAAAAACATTAAATAATTGTTAGCACCATTCTTGTTGATATAAAAGGAGAATCCATTCACATAATTAGTTGACTTAGATACCATCATTTCAAATTGATTAGAAGTATCATTAAGATAAATCCAAGAGGATATAGAAAACTGATTTCCTGTATTAAGCAGTGGGGTATTGACTGTATCAATAAAATCTACATTTCCATCAAACCGACCTCCTAAACAAGAAGAAGTGATACCTAATGGGAGAATATCAAATGTTTGTGCATCATCATGTGAGCTAGCATGAAGTTGATTTAAGCTACTATCTCTCACATCCCCTATCACACCCCCTGCTCCACCAAGCCAATAACACTCATCCATACGATAATCTACGATTAAATTAGCATCTAAGGGTAATGTGTATTCTATATGAAGTAAAGGGGAATCAACAGAAGAGCCATTGTAAGATTCGGCTGTTCTTTGACAAGAGCTATCTACACACCCTGCTCCTGCTTTGACCATAAAAGCCATAGCATTACCACTTACCCATCCAGACCGTTGGTATATTTCAGTCACAATCGCTGTGATGTTGGATGTTCTTTGGTCTATTCCACTTGCGTTTACCGTGTTCCATGCTGGTATTGACCATGTCACATTGATAGTGGTTTCCGTTCTAGTACTTATATCAAATCTTGATGTACTATAGACTAAGGCATTATCTTCATTTTCTCCTACAATAATCACATTGGTATCACCATTATCTGCTTCATCTACTGTAAATTGTATATATGCATTGGTAATAGTCGCACGAGGAGGGAGAATGACATTTTGAAAAAGGATGCCTACCTTTTGTTCATTATTCCCATCAAAGACCAATTCTAAGTCGGAACTTCCTCGAGATATTTTACCATTAGAAAGACGTTCTTCTGAATCATTTTTTTTATTATTTACACGTACTTCAAAAGTGATTGAAAAAGTATAAATAGTAAGACAAAGTAAAGAAAATAGTATTTTTTTCATTTCAACTCCTTTTAAGTTAATATATCTTCATTATAGCATAAAAGTGTCAAGTTTTTGTTAATAGTTAAAAGATGAAAAAGTTCTGAAGTGAATAGGAGGAAAAGAAGTTGCTAAAACAACTTCTATGGAGGGGGAGAAAGAGGAAAAGATTATTTTCTTCTAAGCTCTTTGATACGTGCTGCTTTACCTTTGAGTTCTCTAAGGTAAAAGAGTTTTGCTCTTCTGATTCTACCACGTCTAAGGACAGTAATACTTTCGATTGATTCTGAGTAAAGTGGGAAAATTCTTTCTACACCTACAGAGTTAGCACCCATTTTTCTGACCATAAATGTACGTCCTGTACCTTGACCTCTAATAGCAATACAAAGACCTTCATAGTTTTGTACTCTCTCTTTTGCACCTTCTTTAATTCTAACAGCTACTTTTACAGTATCACCAGCTCTAAATGTTGGGACTTCTTTGTTTAGTAATTGTTCTTGTTCAAAATTTTCAATATATTTATTTCTCATGTGTGATACCTTTTTTGTATAAGTCTGGGCGAAAATACTTCGTTTTACACAAAGCAAGCCTCTTTTTTAAGTCTGTGATTTTACTATGATTACCCTTTAAAAACTCTGAAATGACTTCATTTTCTTCATAAATATTGGGTTTTGTAAACGAAGGGGATTCAAGTAGGTCTTCTTCAAAGCTCTCAACACTCAAAGAATCGCTATTTCCTAACACTGATTCTATGTTACGACTCACAGCATCACAGACCACCATACTTGCCAATTCTCCACCTGTTAAGATAAAATCTCCTATAGATAAAATCTCATCTGCATACATTTCTATTACACGTTCATCTATGCCTTCATAACGCCCCGAGACCAATACTAGATGTGCTTGTTTGGCCAAACGTTTGCTATCATTTTGTGTAAATGTCTTGGCTACAGGCGAGACAAATACAATGTAAGCAGAAGGAGAGTCTATTTTAATCTGTTTTAGCGTATCAATCAAAGGTTGAGGAGTCATAAGCATACCTGCCCCTCCACCTATCATAGGTGCATCAACACGCCTATGTTTATCTGTGGTAAAGTCTCTAGGATTATAAAAGTCTATAGAGATTTTATCATCCTCTATCGCACGTTTTAAAATACTTTCAGCAAAGTATCCTTTGATAAGATTAGGGAAAAGTGTTACAAAAGAAAAACGCATTAAGATGCCTCTAAAATATCTTTAGCATCTTTGGTATACACTATTTTTTCTTCTATATTAGCATCTATTACAAAACGTTCTATATAAGGAATCAAAAAGCTCTTAGTATATCCCTCTTCTATCAATAGAGCATCTGTTTGAATCACAAGATAATCTGTATCACCCATACGATGAATATCTAAGATAGTACCCAAAATAATATCCTCTTCTTTGACAGAAGCACCGATAATATCAAACCAAAAATATTGTCCCTCTTTAAGGTCACAATTGTTTCGTGTTTGTGATTCATCAGCAAAAAGTTTGGTATTAGTAAGCTTTTTAGCACTGTCTATACTTTCATGACCGACAAAACGAATGATGCCACGTTTGTGGTTAATGTCTGCGATAGTGAGAGTACCACGATTACTAGGATAGCTATTACCTATGATAAATTGTTCGGGGAAGTCTGTATGAAGATGGAATTTAAGGTCGCCCCAAAGTCCAATAGTTCGCCCAATTTGAGCGATAAGTGCATGGTCATTTGACATAGATTAATCTGCTACTTTTACATTCACACGATAGCTTTTGCCACCACGTGCTTTACAGCCAGAGATGACTGTTTTAATAGCATTAATCATTTTGCCTTCTTTTCCGATAAGTTTACCTACATCTTCGCTATTTGCCAAGATAATAATCTCATCGAAATTCTCATCCATTTCTGTAATCGTTACAGAAATATCTTCTGGATGACTCACCAAAAGTTTGGTATATGAGAGTAAGAAGTCTGTGACCATAGTATTATTTCAATCCTGCTAGTCTTTTAACTGTTGGGCTTACTTGTGCACCAACGCTTACCCAGTAGTTCAATCTTTCAGTGTCTAAGTTAAGCTCTTTGTTTACAGATACAGGGTTGTAGTTACCAATAACTTCAATCCAACCACCATCTCTTCTTTTTCTGCTGTCTGTTACTACGATTCTATAAAATGGTTTCTTTTTTCTACCCATTCTTGTCATTCTAATCATTGTCATATTATATTCCTTGTGTTTTTTCTTACTTATGCTCTAATGTAAGCTGAGGCATTGCCATACATTACTGAAATAAAGTACTGACAACTACTTTTTAATGACTAAAGCACTCATCAACACTGCATAAATTCTTTTTGAAACGAGATTTTACCATAAAACAGCTAAAAGTCAAGATATATTTTCATATATCTTTAGCTAGATAATAGACTAACGAGGGATATTTGCCATCCCTCCCCCACCTTGTGCCTGTGCCAACATATCTTGCATCTGTTTCATGCCACCTTTGGTTGACATTTTTTTCGCCATCTTAGCAGCATTCTTAAATTGTTTTAAAACACGATTGACATGCATAGGATTCAGTCCTGCTCCTGTTGCTAGACGACGTTTACGCATATTATTGAGTAACTCTGGGTTTTCTCTCTCTTTGGGTGTCATAGAAGAGACAAGGGCTTTAATTTGTTTGATTTCAGTAGAATTTTCTAAATCCATATCCCCAATCTGTTTTGCCATATTTCCCATACCTGGTATCATACCCATCACAGATTTCATAGAACCTAGCTTTTTCATCTGCTCCATTTGTGCCAAGAAGTCATTAAAGTTAAATTGCCCTTTTTTTATCTTTTGGGTCATCTTTCTAGCTTCTACAGGGTCGATAGCCGCGGCTGCTTTTTCTGCTAGTGATTCTACATCCCCTGCACCCATCAAGCGTCCCACAATCCTATCTGCGATAAACTGTTCTAAGTCTGGCATCTTCTCACCAGCACCGATAAAGCGTAAAGGCACACCCACTTGTTGGGTAAGTCCAAGGGCTACACCCCCTTTAGCATCTCCATCAAACTTAGAAAGGATTACCCCAGTAATACCAATCTTGTCCTTAAAAGTCTGAGCCGTACGCACAGCATCTTGTCCTGTCATAGCATCTGCTACATAAAAAAGCTCATCAGGATTAGCCACTTTTTTGATGTCTGCTAGTTCATCCATCAGTTCATCATCTATCGCCAAACGTCCTGCTGTATCGATAAGAACCACATCATAAAGCTCTTTTTTTGCTTTTGCTAATCCTTGCTTAACGATTTGTGTAGGTGTAGAACTCTCATCAGCGACAAGCTCTACTTCTATTTGTGAGCTAATTTGTTTGAGTTGCTCTACAGCTGCCAATCTTTGTAAATCGGCTGCGACAATCAGTACTTTTTTCTTTTTTTGTTCTTTTAAGAAATAGGCTAATTTACCTGTAGTAGTAGTCTTACCAGAACCTTGTAACCCTATCATCAACACCACAGTAGGAGGCTTAGAAGCAAAAGTAAAGCCTTTAGGCACACCCTCAATAGTAAGTATCTGACTTAACTTATCTTGTAATGCTCTAAGAAAATTATCTTTTCCTACACCATTTTTTTTGGTCTCTGCTTCAACGGTAGAGATAAGGTCTTTGACCACTTTATGATGGACATCAGCTTTAAGCAATGACTTTTTAAGCTCTGTCATAGCCTTTTTGAGTGCCTTATCATCATCATGAAAACGAATCTTACCTATAGCATTTTTAAAACTGTCTGTTAACGTATCTAACATAATTATCCTCTATCATATTCTATTTATTATCGTGATTTTATCTAACTTGGGCTTAAA
>JAMOTK010000046.1 GCA_027062365.1 Sulfurovum sp. | reverse complement strand
AAAATGCCCCTAAAGAGATTTGCGTAAGCACCGTCATAAAGACCAAAGGCAATTCAGCATGGGCAGGTTTGAGTAAATGCTCATCGGCAATGCGTAGCTCTTGTGTGTCGTCTATCTCTGGTAAAGTATAACGTGTGGTAGGTTTGGTGATTTCAATATCAGGCAGATGAGGAGCGACACCAACTTTAGCCATATCTTCGTCTAACCATTGCTTGACATTAAAAGTCTCAATCTCAATCGCATTAGAAGGACAAGCTTGAACACAAGCAGGACTTTGCCCCACTTCAAGCTTGTCATGACACATGTGACACTTGGTCACAATACCTCGTTCTTTGTTGAAAGTAGGCACTTCATAGGGACAATTCCAAGTACAATACTGACAGCCAATACAGCTAGGGTCATCATGCCAGACCACACCATTATCAAACTTGATATAAGACTCAGTAGGACAACCAATCAGACACTCAGGCTCTATACAATGGTTACAAGACATGGAATTAAAAAGTTGAAGCGTATCAGGAAATTCACCCATTTCCATCTCTCCAACCCTACGCCATTTAATGTCATCAGGATTGGCATTCTGCTCATTACAAGCCACTTCACAACAATGACAACCTACACAAGCCGTGGCATCAAAATGAAAACGATACTGTTCTCCCTCTTTGAGGTCAGGTAAGTCTATGGAGTAGTTTCCACATTGCATATTGGTGTTGGTTTTGTGGTTGATGAAGTCTTGTAGGGGGGTGTTGTTCATATTTGTACTCTTTTTTCTTTATTTTTTTATAGCTTATTTAAAACAATTACTATCTACCCATCTATGAGGTACTTCTTTTTCAGAAAGATAATCAATAAATATTCTAAATTGATTTTTTTGAGATTTCATCACTCTATATTTATAGCCATTTTTTAAAGAGATATTACCTTTATTTTTTGTATGTTTCATATTATTAAAGGCTAAACAGGGTTTAATTGCTACTTTATAAGTATCTTTTGCATCTTTCTTCTTAGAAGTCACTACTATATCTATAGAAGGTGGTTGATATGTTTTTTCTACTACAATATTTTCTTTATAAGTAAAAGGTTCTTTTTCTAAGGATATATCTTGTGTGTAGTTAAATGATACTTTTTCTTTGGGCTTATTATTTATAGAATAGTATAAAAAACCTGCCACAGTCAAAACTATCACAATAAGTATTTTAATAAAAGACTTATTTTCTTTTGGAAGTTTTTTATTCTGTTGTTGATACCTTGGGGGCTTTAGCTTTTTTATCTCTAGTTTATTTAATCTTAGAATAGTGCTTTCAGCTACTCTTTGATACCTCATGAAATTATCCATTTTAAAGGTACTCTCATGCATAGATTTATTGCGAATAGTCGCAATAAATCTTAAATCTTTAATAAGTGGTTCATCTAGCATATTTTCTATAGAATCTATATAAGTATGTAAACCTTTCCCCTTGGCTTTAAATTTATCTTTTAAGATAGATTCTATTTTTCTTG
>JAMOTK010000045.1 GCA_027062365.1 Sulfurovum sp. | reverse complement strand
TGTCCATTGATTTCTACAGCCCAATCTTTGCCTTCTACGATGAGTTCTTTATGAGACATAAAAAGTGTTTTAAAGTCATTTAAGTGAATGTGAACATCATTTGCAGGAGAAGACTCTTTGTTACCTCGTACATGGTAGGCTGGACAATGAAGATTTTTTGTAATCTCTTGATAGACAAGGGCATCTTTGTCACCTGCTACATTGTTGTTAAAGTTATCCCCTCCAAAGAGTACACAATCCAAATCAGGATACTCTCTATTGAGATAAGTCACTGCCATTTTAAGGGCTTCAACGCTATCAGCATTGCCCAAA
This sequence comes from Sulfurovum sp., assembly GCA_027062365.1. GTDB lineage: Bacteria > Campylobacterota > Campylobacteria > Campylobacterales > Sulfurovaceae > Sulfurovum. The sequence goes on along the minus strand of JAMOTK010000045.1, from coordinate 30,299 downwards.
TCTAAGTGTGAATCTGTGATATGGACAACTTTAAGAGAGAGGGGTTTGCTCTCTTTGGCTTGGGTAGATACAAGTGGAATAGTAGCAATTACTGCCGCCCCCTTAAAAAAATTTCTTCTTGATAATGTTTTCATTATTTATCTCCTACAGGTATATATGCATAGCCCTCATTTTGTTTATCAATGAGTGCAATGGTTGAATTGGGGATTATTGTAACAAATTTTACTATATCTTTGGCTTTAAGTCCGTGTTTTGTCATACCAACAGCACAGATAAAAAATGTTACATCATAGGTATCAGCCATAGATTTGACACGTTTTTTTAACTCTGTGTAGTTTGCAAGTAAGGATTTGTCTGTTTTGTATTCTGTGGTACTTGGGTCTTGGGTAAAGTATCGGTATGCCCCTCCGTGTATCACTACGCTTACTTCTAGCTCTTGTAGTTTGCCTTCGTAGTAGGCTTTATTTGCGACAATGGCTTTGAGAATTTTTCGTTCAAATACAGCTACATTTTGGGTAGTAAGGTCATAGACTACTTTGGCTGTATGTTCTTGTGCTGATAGCATCGTGAGTGAAGCAAATAGTAGTAATATGGTTTTTTTCATGGTTTTTTCCTTTGTGTTATTTCGTCTTTAATACAGTAATGCCTAAGCCTGTTTTGATAGGATACCCTGCTTTTGCCCACCCTTTGAGTCCACCTTTAAGAGTAGTTGCATGTGTATATCCCATTTTTTTCAATGTTTCAGAAGCCAATGCACCCCGTCCACCATTGCGACAATAGCTGACAATTTGGGTCTTTTTGTTGGGTACTTTTGCTTCTATCTTCCACTCTAGGTTTCCTCGTGTGATAGAAATGAAGTTTTCACTGTTAAATTCATCAGGAGGAATACTTCCCTCGGAGCGTTGCACACTCTCTCTTACATCTAGTACGATAATCTCTTCACCCTCATCAAGCAGTGCTTTGAGCTTTTTAGGAGTCATCTCTCCTACCTCTTTTTGGGCATGTTTAATTAAATCCATCTTGGTTAAAGGCGTAGCAAAGAGTAGTGTAACCATGAGATATGGTAAGAGTAAAATGATTTTTTTCATATTAATTCCTTATGTGATTATATAATTAAGAAGAGTACATTCTTTGACCTATCATAACAAAGTAGTATAAAGAAAATATAAATTCAAAAATAATTTATACTATTTTTATATTATTAGTGCATAATTAGGGTTATACTTTTGTATAATGACTTTGTCTATCAAAAAAGTAGGATAACTAAAATGCCCAAGCATACTGTAAAATACCGTGTAGAAACCTATTATAATAAACTAGCACTGTATGCTATTTTTACTGTATTACTTATTCTTTTTGTCTCTTTTCTTTTCTTTGTTAGAAATGACAAGGCAGACAGATTGATTACTTTAGGAGACCATGTTATTGAGAATTTTCGTACAGGATTAGACTATGAAATGGTCAATTTACTCTCTTTGTCTATGGCACTTTCTGAAGATGGTGAGCTAAAGAATGCCTTGATTTTTGATGATGAGAGCAAAGGCTACCATATTTTATCTAACCTCTCTAAACGCTTCAAAAAATACACACATCTCAAATCTTTACGGATACAAGTACTTACGCCTGACTTTTTTATCTTTGCAAGAAGCTGGAATGAGGGCTTTGAGGGTATGCCTATTTGGTGGTTTAGAGATGATTTAGAGACCTTTACACAAAATAGCAAACCCAAAGTAGGTATGGAGACGGGACGACTCTTGACATTTAAGGCAACCATACCTATACGAAGTGGATTAAAGATTATAGGCTATTTAGAAGTTATTAAATTTATTGATGAGTTTGCCATTAAATTGCGTAAACGTGGCATAGAACTTTTTGCTCTTATGGATGAAAAGTATTTAGAAAAAGCCGAACTCATGAGAGATTTCCCCCGTATAGAAAAATATGTTATTTCAAATCAAAATTTTAACCAACAACTTTTAGGAAAAATAAAAGAAATTGATTGGAAGACATTTTTAAACAAGCCGTATAGCTATGAAGACACTATACTCTACCTCAACGAGCCAATGTATAACGGCGAGGGCAAACAAATTGGACTATACCTCTTGGCTATTTCAGATGACGCACTAAAAAAATTTGAAAAAGAAAACGAGAGAGTTTCCTTTTTTACCCAATTCTCTGATGATGATGTCAAACAAGTAGTCAATGCTTGGGAAAACCCTTATGGAAGTTTTCGTAACCAATATGACAAAGACCTTATTGCCTTTTTACCCAAACTTCAAAAAGAAGATAAATTAAATTTAGAACTTGAAGCCAAATCTATCTTACGTACATATAGTAAAGAAGAGTTAATCGATATGGTCTTAGAAAACAATCACAAAGAGAAAAAAATAGGAGAGATACGATGAAAATACTAATTTTAGAAGACGAAACAATCTTGGCATTGAGTATGCAAGAGTTTTTGGAAGACAGTGGCTATGAAGTCCACTCTTTTGCCAATTCAGATGAAGCCTATAATGCCATTTATGAGCATAGCTATGATTTATTTCTATTAGATGTAAAAGTAGGAGGAGATAAAAATGGTTTTGAAATGCTTGAAGAGTTACGAAAAGATGGCAATAAAACCCCTGCTATCTTTATTACCTCGCTTACCAATATTGAAGATTTAACGCGTGGCTATGAGTGTGGTGCATGTGATTATATCCGTAAACCTTTTGACCTGATGGAGTTAAAGTTACGTATAGCACAAGTGGTAAAAACCTACTGTTTTTCTTCTGTTGATGAATTGATTACTCTACCCTTTGGCTATGCCTATGACATCAAAAAAATGAAGCTTACTTTAGAGGGGAAGAGTATATTACTAGCCAAAACAGAGACCAAAATATTGGAACTACTCATCAAACAACGAGGCTCAGTGGTTAGTTGTGAAATGTTTTGGGAAGAGGTATGGGGTGAGTGGGTAGAATCGGCAAATATACGCGTACAAGTAGGCAACCTGCGAAAAAAACTTGAAAAAGACTTTATCAAAAATGTCCGTGGGGTAGGATATAGTATTGATTTTTAATACCGAAGAGTTTGCCAAAAAATATGCCCTTATCTATACGGCTGTATTGGCTGTACTCTTGATAGTGCCTTTGGTGATTTATATAGGACTACTCTTACAAATAGATGAAGCCAAAGTCAAACTCTCTTTAGAAAATCAAGTAAAACAAATTATCAACTCGATGCAACGCTATGACAACAGTGCTAAGGTGTATCATTTTCCTAGATATAAAGCCTATACAGCCGCACTTTATGACCATACCTATACTACGGTGTTCTCTTCTTTAAACTTCAAGCCCAATTCTTTTACCGAAGGGTTTCATAAAAAGAGAAAGCACTATTATTATGTTTATACCCTTCCTAAAGGGTATTATTTTGCTGCGAATTATTTACTGGTCTCCACCCAACATACAGCCAATAAAATCTATTATTTTGCACTCTCCGTGATGATAGCGATTATTCTTGCACTCTTTATGTTTTCATTTTTACTTCTTAAGAATTTTTCAAAACCCTTTGAAAAGCTCAATACGCAACTAGATAATTTTATCAAAGATTCAATGCATGAGATTAATACCCCTTTGAGTATTATTAACTTAAATATTGATTTATTTACCAATAAACATGGAAGTAACAAGTATTTACAGAGAATGAAATCTGCCTCTAAAACTTTGGCAACGATTTATAATGATATGGATTATTTGGTCAAACAAGGCAGAGTAGAACACACACGAGAGGCACTTAATTTGGGAGAGTTTATCAGTAACCGTATTGATTATTTTCAAGAGGTAGCCAATCTCAAAGAGATTAATCTTATCGTCAGTATTGAAAAAGATATTTATTTTCTTTTTTCCAAAACAAAGTTACAACGCATTGTAGACAATACCCTCTCTAACGCCATTAAATATAGCCATACCAAAACTTCTATTGAGATACATCTTTCTAGCAATAAAGAACATATTACCTTTTTGATTAAAGATTATGGTGTAGGGATAGAGAATGTGCATAAGATTTTTTCGAGATATTATAGAGAAAATGAGTCCAAAGGTGGGTTTGGCATTGGATTGAATATTGTCAAACAAATTATTGATGAAGAGGATATACACTTAGAGGTCATCTCTAGTTTGGGAAAAGGAACTACCTTTCAATATACTTTTATAAAAAAATAATATTATTTTATACTTAGCTATTCGTTTTTACACTTTTTTTACATTAGATTGCTATCATGCTTTTTGAAATACATTAAAAAAGGAGTATGAATGCGTACAAAAATAAAATGTTTAGCCTTAGCAACATTGTTTTTATCGACTTCAGCATCATTATATGCAATGGATTTGACAAAAGCTTATGATATGCCAGAGGCCACAAAATTAATCAAAAAAGATTTATTTCCAGCAGCTAAAAAATTTACAATGCCAAAAAGTTGTAATTTAACAGATGCCAATGCTATTGCCAGAGGAGATTTTATGTTTAACAATCTTAATGGTAAAAAAGCCAAAGGTAAATTACCTGCAGGACTTGCAAAGTTTGTTGAGAAGACAGGTAAAGACGGAAAAGTAAAAAAGAAGCCTAAACAGTATGGTAACTGTATCGCTTGTCATGACATAGAAGGCAGTAAAGGTGCAGGTAATATCGGTCCTAGTCTTGTAGGATATAAAGCGATGTTCATAGATACGAAAGCAAGAGATGCACAGTTTGTCTATCAAAAGATTGCTGATCCTCGTATTGACAATGCTAACACACATATGACAGTAAACTTAACAACAGGACTCTTTAACGAACAAGAGATTTGTGATTACACAGCGTATGTTGTATCTGTAAAAAATAAAAAATAAAATAGAAGGATAAACAGAATGAAAAGAAGAAATTTTATAAAAGGTTTTTGTGCCGCATCAGCAGTAGCAGTAACAATGACACCCTCAGTACTTTTAGCAAAAGATGCACCTAAAAGTGCCAATCAACTTACATTAGATATGGCGATTAAAGCGATTACAGGTGGGAAAGATGTAGCCCAAAGTGATAAAGTATCCTTAACTGTACCAGAAATTGCAGAAAATGGTGCTGTTGTCCCTGTAAAAGTACATGTAGAATCTCCAATGACAGATGCCGACCATGTAAAAGCCATTCATGTCTTAGCAAGTAAAAACTCCAATTCACGATGTGCTGATGTAATGCTTACACCACTCAATGCCAAAGGCTACTTTGCTACACGTGTTAAATTAGGTGGAACACAAGATATAGTTGCGTTGGTTGAGATGAGTGATGGGACTTTCCTTAAGGCTTCTAAACCAGTCAAAGTAACTATCGGTGGATGTGGTTGATACATCTTTAATCAGAGAAAAAAAGCGTGAGTAAAAACATAAAATATTTAAAGGATTAAAAATGGCAGAAGCTAGAAAATCAATGATAAAATTTAAACCTAAAAAGTTTAAAGTAGACGATATAATTAAAATAGATTTTATTGTAATTCATCCAATGGAAACAGGTATGAAAAAAGATAAAAAGACAGGGGAAATGAAACCTGCACATTTTATTGACAGTATTACTTTCTCTTTAGATGGAAAACCATTTACAACAATGAAAGTATGGGAAACGGTTTCTACGAACCCTTATTTTTCAGTGAATTTAAAAGTACCAGGTAAAGGTAAAATCACTGTAGATTATACAGATAATATGGGCGAGAAAAACACAAAGAGCAAAAAACTTAAGCCAAAAGGATAAGTCATGAAAAAAGTATTATTATCATTGGCTTTTTTGGGTACGATGGCAATGCTTCAGCTTAATGCTGGAGAACAATTTGCTATGAGTGACGCAGACAGAGCTATGTATGAAGAGATGTTAGAGAACAACCCTGCTGATATTTTTGTAGAAGAAGGTGGTGAAATTTTTGAAGAAGCTTTGGGTGGAGAAGAAGCTTTTGCTAAATTTTTGGAAGTCAGTGAAAAAGACTTACCTAAATATATTGCAGGATTTCCAAGATATATCAAAAAATTGGGCAATGTCGTAGGTATTGACCAAGTGATACAAGCCATGCAAGTCTCCATTGGCAAAGAAAAAACCAAACTCAAATCAGGTAAAATGTTTTCTATGTTAGCCTATGTAAAATCATTGGCAAATGATGAACTTATTAACATTGATGTAGAAGCTGATGAGCATATCAAAGCCTCTTATACTTTGGGTAAAACCACTTATATGACAGCAAGAGGAGGCAGAGGACTCGCTTGTAACTCTTGTCACTCTGCTGATATTGTAGGAAAAGTGCTTAGAACACAACCTCTACCTGATTTGGGAGAAGTAGCAGTAGCTGGAACTTGGCCTGCGTACCGTATGACTAAATCAAGCCTAAGAACACCTCAAAGAAGATTTCAAGGTTGTATGAAAAATGCCCTTCTAAAAGTCATTCCTATTGGCTCTAAAGAGATGATAGCACTTGAAGTCTATGTGGCAACGTTGGCAAAAGCGAAAAATAAAAAAATCGCTATTCCTGGTTTAAAAAGATAAGGGGGATAAGATGGAAATAGACAGACGAGACTTCCTACAAATCGCCGCATCTTTAGGACTCATAGGGGTTGCTAGTAGTACCAATATCTTTGCAGGTGAAGCAGGAAAAGAACGTATTAAACAGCTTACTTTCTCTGATGTTGTAAAGTTCAAAGCCAAAGGGAAAGCAACGATTTTACATATCTGTGATTTACACGCCCACCTTAAGCCTCTGTATTGGAGAGAACCTTCTACTTTAATCTCTGCAAAAAACTTGGTGGGGACACCTGGGTTTATTTGTGGTGAAAGCTTTCAAAAGTATTATGGTATTCAAGCAGGGTCATTAGATGCGTATTTTGATACACATAATGACTTTACAGAACTTGCCAAAAAGTTTGGAAAAATGGGTGGTATTGCACACATGAAACCAATCATTGACCATGTCAAAAAAGAAAGAGGCAAAGAGAATGTTCTTTTGCTTGATTCTGGTGATACTTGGCAAGGTACAGCTGTTGCACTCAAAACTAGAGGTGAGGCTATCGTAGATGCCCAAAACTATCTAGGTGTTGATGTGATGGTTGGACACTGGGAATTTACCTATGGTAAAGAACGTGTCCATGAACTTATTGGCAAATTCAACGGAGAATTTATCTCTCAAAATGTTATAGACAATGACCCTTTTTCTGATGACTTTGAAGAACTTATTTTTCCTCCATATTCTATCAAAGAGATAGGTGGAGCAAAAATTGGTATTATCGGTCAATCTTTTCCTTTTACTTCTACAGCGAACCCTAAGAAGTTTACAGAAGGTTGGAGCTTTGCTTTACGTCATGAATCTTTGCAAGAGTATGTCAATATGCTTAGAAAAGAGAAAAAAGTCGATGCGATTATCGTACTGAGCCATGATGGCTTTAGTGTTGACCAAGAGTTAGCCAAAAAAGTCAAAGGTGTAGACTTCATCTTAAGTGGTCATACACATGACCCTAGCCCTGAGCCTATTATTGTCAATGATACCGTGATTTTAATCTCTGGTAGTCATGGTAAGTATATCTCAAGACTTGACCTTGATATTCAAGATAAAAAAGTAGCAGATTATAGTTTTAAGCTTATTCCTGTGGCATCTAATCTTATTCCTGCTGATAAAGTTGGTGTGGACTTGGTAGAAAAATGGTACAAGCCGTACAATAAAGAGCTCAATGAAGTGCTAGGAAAAACCAAAGGGCTTCTCTATAAAAGAGATACTTTTTATTCTACCTTTGATTCACTTATCGGTATGGCAATTGAAGATGAAATGAAATCTGATATTAACTTTAACCCAGGGTATAGATGGGGTACAACTGTACTCCCTGATGGCGATATTCTCAAAGACAATGTCTATGAGATGACAGCTATTACCTATCCTGAGGTCTATACTTTTGACCTCAAAGGTGAAGTGATTTTTAAACTCATGGAAGATATTGCTGACAATGTATTTAATGCAAATCCACTCTTACAACAAGGTGGGGATATGAGTAGAATTACGGGTGCGAGTTATAGTATCACAATTTCTGCTCCTTCGGGCAAAAGAATTTCTGATTTTATGATAGGAGGCAAGCCTATTGATATGAAGAAAACCTATAGAGTATCTTCATGGGGTGGAAACTTACAAAATGTAGGTGAAAACCTTGATGAAAAAGCCATTCGTCCTGTGTATGAAGTCGTGAGTGATTATATTCGTAAGCAAAAAATTATTGATATTCCAATGGAATCAAATGTGAAAGTTTTGGATATGGATTGTGGTTGTCCTGTCAAGGGAGCAACTTGTTCTTAGGGTAAGTTTTATTAAGACGAAGTATGTTAGGTTTGTGAAGTAACACATAAGAATTATAGCAGATAAATTCTGCTTTTATAAGACAAGGAATAGAGATGAACAAGGGAATGATTAAATTAAGTTTAATTGCAGGTACAGTACTTCTAAGTGGTACAGTAGCCAATGCAGGAGGTGAACTAAAAGTCACAGAGCCAATGGTAGATATAGAAGAGCCTAAAAAAGTAGATGAGTGGAAAAGTAAACATAAATTCTTTGGTTTTTCACAAATTGGACTTCAATTTGGAGATGGTGCAAAAAAAGGTGATAATGCAGATGTTGGATTCGATTTTGACCGTATCCGTCTAGGATGGAAATATTTTTCAGGACCATTAGCGGCTAAAGTATTTTTAGATTTTGCTAAAAAAGGTTCTGATAATGGTTCTGTAGGTGTGCCAGATTTGATTAAAGATGCATTCATCGCTTATAAATTTGATGATGCAATGGTACTTAAGGCAGGGGTTATCAAAACACCAGTTGGTATGGGCTTTACTATCCCAGGATGGAATCTTGATGTCATTAAACGTGGTTTTGATAAAAAACTAGCATTTGAAAGAGCCGCAGGTATTATGATTTCTGGTCGTGATATTGGTTTTGGTAACAATGGTAAAGTCAATGGTCTTGAAATGGGACATGAAAGACCTTGGAAAGGTTTTGGATATGACCTTATGATTTCTAGTGCGACAGGTCGTTCTGGTGCTGTAAATTCAAAAGATGAAGATGGGAATGTATATAAAGCAAATCAGTCCAATGGATATATGGGTCGTTTGATGTTTGATTGGGGTCAAATTCTTCACACAGAAATTGGCTATGGTGAAATCGCAGGAAATACAGATGGTTCAGGTGAAGATTACAAAGTACTGAACATGGGTATTGATTCTCACTTTGAAGGTGCAAATGTAAAAGCTGAATACTATGATGTACAAAATATCAGAGGTACAGCTGGTTGGGATATGAATACTTTAGCGTTAACAGGAACTTATTATCTTACAGACACTATTGAGTTTGCTATCAAAGATATTCGTGGTACAGAGACACGTAACGGTGTAGATTCTGATGCAGCCAATACTTATATTGGGTTCAACTATTACATCAATCCTAAAAATAATAAAATGGATAGAAAAGCAAGAAGAGGCAGAAACAGACATAGAATTCAAGTGAATTATGTACTTGCTGATGTAGATACAGACTTCAAAGGTGTAGGTGCATTGTTTAAAGATGATACTATCCTTTTACAGTATCAATTTAAGTTTTAGAGTAAAGGTTAGCAGTTGAAAATATTTTATACACTCCTGCTAACGCTCTCTTTTAGTTTTGGTTTTGAATACAATCTTAAACCACAAAAGGTTACAGAAGGTGTTTATTGTTTTTTTGGTAAGCTTGAAAATATAAACAAGCAAAATGCTGGAAACATGGTAAACACTTGTTTTATACAAACAAAAGAAGGTTTCATTGTCATTGACAGTGGGCCTACGTATGCCTATGCACAACAAGCCTACACACAAATGCAAAACATTGCAAAACTACCTGTAAAATATGTCATTAATACCCATGACCATGATGACCATTGGCTAGGAAATAGTTTTTATAAATCTAAAGGTGCTTTATTGATAGGTTCAAAAACCTATGAACAAAATGTCTTTGAAGGTATGCAAACAAGAATGCACAGAGTTTTAGGAGATAGACTTTATCAAAATACTAAGATTGTTACTTTAGATAGAGTTATAGACACAGCATATACATTTAAAGTAGGCGAAGAGAACATAGAGATTAAGAAATTAGTAAAACAAGGGCATACGCAAGGAGATTTAATTGTGTTTCTGCCTTCAAAGCGTACGATATTTGTAGGGGACTTGGTCTTTAATGGACGGCTTACTTCTTTGCGAGATGGCTCACTTATGGGTTCAATAGAAGCCTTAGAAAAGATTGATGCCTATGATGCAAAATATATTATCGCAGGGCATGGCTTTAATACAGATAAGAATGCAACAAAGGCACTCAAAACCTACCTCTTAGAGATAAAAGAAAAAGTTCAAAAAGCTTTAGATGAAGATATAGGTATGGAAGAGATTACAAAAAAAGTACCTATGTTAGCCTATGAAAAAATGAAGCTTTATGATGTCTTGCATAAGAACAATGTATTAGATGCCTATAAAGAATTAGAAATGATAGAAGAAGACGAGGATGAAGAATGAAAATACTATGCTTACTATTTTGTGCCAGTTTGATACTTATAGCCAATGAAGGTAAAATGCTTTTTGATAAACATTGTCTCTCTTGTCACCAAACTTTTATCCCTATGGATGAATTAAAAGAAAATTTTTTAGATGCGAACAATAGTCTATTGAACCTCAAAGCCCCTACACTCAATCAACTCTCTTATAGGCTCAAACAGCGTATCGGTGACCCCAAAGGTGATGAGGATATACATCGTATGGAAGTCATAGCCTTTATGAGTGATTATGTCTATGCTCCAGACAAAGACAAAAGTGTCTGTCTTGATGATGTCATGCAATATTTTAATACCATGCCCTCTCTCAAAGGAAAGGTAAGCGAAGAAGCATTAGAAGAGATAGGGATGTACCTCTATAATGTTAAAAATAAAGTCAAAGAGACACAAGGTCTCAAATATAAAGGTCTTGAAAATGCTTTAGCTTTGGCAAAAAAAGAGCATAAAACGATTATCATCAAAGCGATGACTAAAGACTGCCACTTTTGCCGTAAGATGGAGAAAGAAGTGATGCAAGATAAAGAGGTCATACAACGCATCAAAAAGGACTTTATTCTTTTAAATATTGATGTCTCTCAACAGAGCTTACCTTTAGGGCTTAAAGCTGAACTTACCCCTACTTTTATCTTTATTGATGACGAAGCACACGTTTTGATGAATGTACCTGGTGCATGGAATAAAAAAGATTTTATCTCCTTATTAAAAGAGATACACGCATACACACAAAAGGATAAAAAATGAAATATATTATAAAAAGCTTCTTACTCTTACTCTGTTTTCTACACTATGGTCATGCAGAAACAGAGTTTGCCACTCCCAAACCCTCTATAGACAATCCTAGACAAATTGTTTTTCCTCTCATGAGTGCAGACAAAGACGCTATCAATCATATTTTGTCTTATGTCAATAATGTGATGAAATTTTATAGACCAGAAAATAGTGAATTTGCTGTAGTCGCCTATTCACAAGGGATAAAAGCCCTACTCAAAAGCCAAGACAAAGAGATTATCAAAAGAATAGAAGCCTTGATGACCTATGATGTAGAGTTTATTATCTGTGGCAATACCATGCGTACACTCAAAGTCAAAGAGAGTGAAGTCTTACATGATGTAGAAAAAGTCACAGCAGGGATAGTAGAACTCATAGAAAGACAAAAAATGGGTTGGACGTATATTCGCCCATAATTTTACATATTTTTTATACTTTAGTGTTACTATATTATTATCATAAATAATAAGGATACCTAATCATGAAAATAGTAAGCAAATGGATACTTTGTACCTCAATGGTACTTAGTAGTGTAATAGCAGGAAATAGCCCAAGTGATATTAAAGTACTTAGTTCTATCAATACAGATGGGGAAATCACACCCAAGACCATCGAGACAGCTTTAGAAAAAGCAGGGTTTACCGTCTCAGTGAATAGAGATATGAATAAGCCTTTTATGAAGCAATTTAAATCTTCTAACTTTGACACCTATAATCTTTTGACTTTTTATCAAAAAGAGACTGTTTTAAAATTGGCAAAAAAGTACCCTCATGTAGGGCTTTTTGCTCCTATGAGTCTTTCTATTTATAGCAAAAAAGGTGAAAATACGATTTCTGTTTCTTCTTTGTCTGCTGAAGCGATGGCAAAGATTATGAATGCTCCAAGTGATGACAAAACTTTACAAGATTTACATGCATTGGTTCAAAAGACTTTAAAAGGTGCTATGCCCAAAGCTGTACTTGATACTCCTACATACACCACACAAAAACCTCAAGGAGCGTTGGTCACAGAGGTAAGTATGGAAATGGATAAAGAAGAATGGGAAGATGAATTAGACGAACTCAAAATAGGATTTGAAGGAGAACTTGCCCTCAAAGGGTTTGTGATGGCTGGGTTCAATAGCTTAGGTGATGAACTTGAAGAAGCCAATTATGAAGCCTATGATTTTTATGAAGTCTATTCTATCTGTAAATTGGTTGTAATTTACACCATCGCACAAAGCCACCCTGAAGCAGGTGCGTATGCTCCTTGTTCACTCTATTTTAGTAAAAAGAAAGACGATACCATACTACATATTGCCTTCCCTTCTGTCTATAATTGGATGTCTTCAATGGCAATTGATAAAGAGAGTGATGTTAAAGTACTTAAAAATGCACAAACAGGTATGGAAAGCCTTTTGAAAGAGTTGACTTCAGAGTAAAGAGGAAGATATGCCTAAGATTATTACCTATCAGTAGGGGTACTATCTTTGAAACACTAAACTTTTTACCTTCATCTCTTTATTCTCAAAAGGTTCAATGATAACATCTATATCGTTGAGCTTATAGCCTAAAGGAAAGCCCACTGCCGAACCTTTGGCAGTACTTTCTAAGATATAATACTTACGCCCATTGACCCATAACCCTTTTTTGTGAGCGATACGATTATCTTCCAAAGGGACAATCACAAAGATATGTTTAGGCACTAACACAAAATACGCTTCTATCTCTAAGGCATGAAGCAAAGAGAGTAGAAGATTACTTTTATCATCACAATCACCAAAGTTTTGAGCCATTGTTTTTTGAGCAGAGTAGCGTTGAAATGTTTCGCTATAGTAGGGAATATGACTTACATAATCCAACACAGATTGCACCTGACATAGCCTAGTAGTACAGTGTTTTGTGAGAGTATGGGCTTTGTCTTTTATCTCTTTTGAGACAGAAACATAAGAAGTATAAAACCCATCATCCGTACCAATTTGGGTCTTAGAAACAATATCTAACGCCCTTACCGTCAGATAAACAAACCCCATAAAAGCTAAAATCATAAAAAAAATAGAAATATTTTTAGCCCATTTATCTTGCATCTATTACTCTTTTGTTCTCAAGAATCACTATTTCCTTCTCCTATAACTCAATGCTTCTAATATATCTTTTTTTGCTATTTTCTCATGGGCATTCAAATCAGCAATGGTACGCCCTATCTTTTTGACCGAAGCGATGCTTCTGTGTGAGAGTCCAAATTTACTTATGGCAGATTCTAGTATCTTTTGTGCGTCATTGTCTAGAATACAATAGGTTTCAATCTCGTCTTCTGTGAGTTTACCATTGAGGTGTTTTTGTAATCGTCCTTTTTGTAAGGTAAAGGCATCTATGACTGCGTGGTGCATCTCTTGTGAACTTATATCGCCTTGGTCTGTGCTTTGGACTTCTTGCATCACAACAAACAGATCTATACGATCCAAAAATGGGTCAGATAGCTTGTTCGCATAGCGTTTTATCTCCATTTCAGAACAGCGACAGGCATGAACTTTGGAAAGTAAATTACCACAAGGACAAGGATTTTGAGCAGCGACAAACATAATGTCTGCTTCATATTCTATCTTGGCATTGACACGGGCTATATGTACCTTTTTGTCTTGTAAAGGTTCTCTCATGGCTTCTAATACTTGCTTAGAAAAGTGTGGTATCTCATCGAAAAAGAGTATGCCCTTAGATGCCAATGCCACTTCTCCTATCTTCGCTTGACCTGACCCACCTCCAAATATGGATGCCGAAGTAGCCGTATGATGGGGGCTTCTCATGGGGCGTATGGCTTTAAAATTAGGGGTTTGCCCATCTAAGAACTGATGCTTTGCAATAGAGAGTAATTCTTCTTCTTGCATAGGAGGGAGTATGTCTTTTATCCGTTTGGCTATCATACTTTTACCACAACCAGGATTACCCTCCATAAAAAAATTGTGCATACCAGCTGATGCGATAAGTGCCGCACGCTTGGCAACGATTTGCCCTTTGACATCTTTAAAATTACTTGCATAATTTTTTTCATAATAATAATCTTTATCGTTAATCCTAAACGATTGGGCATCATAAGAGAACTTCTCTACATTAGAAGTAAAATTACCCTCTTTAATCAGTCCAATCGCTTCATTTAAAGAACTTACAGCGATAAAGTCTATCCCAGAGATATGGCTTAGATACGTGATAGCTTCTTTAGGGACAATCGCTCTTTTTATCACCCCTTGTTCTTTGAGTGAGAGTATCAAAGGAAAGAGCATAGAGCTACTCTTCACACGTCCATCAAGCCCTAGCTCTCCAAAGACAAATAACCCCTCTTCTTCAAAGCTTTTTTTATGCAAAGCAATCAAAAGTGCTAGAGGTAAATCAAAGTGAGATCCATTCTTTCTAACCTCAGATGGAGACAAACCAATAGTGATTTTAAGTGGAGGAAAGACAAAGGCATTAACAAGGAGTGCTGATTTTACACGCTCTTTGGCTTCTTGAATATCAGCTGAGGCTAACCCTACTATAGCAAAACCAGGTAAGCCCTTAGTAAAGGTCGCTTCGACATCTATTACTTTGGCATCTACACCCTCTAGCGTGGCACAGGTAAGCCTATTGACAATTGCTTCATTTTTGGGTTTTTGTTTGATTTTGATGTTGGTTTTTTGTGGAGTACCACTATCTGTTTTTGCATTCATAATGGTATGATGACATAATTTAAGCCAAAAGGTTAAAAATATGTCAAATTGACATATTTTTAATATCGAGTCTTGCCTATATAGGTAAAACTCTAATGTTTGTATCTAGTTTTTCTTTGAGTATGTTTTCGATAGCAAAAAGTGTCCCTGTACTCGAACTAGCACAGCCAGAACACGCACCTAAGTAACGGATATAAATATCGATATTTTCACCATTTTCTTTGATGTCAAGTATTTCCATATCTCCACCATCCATGATAAGCATTTGTCTGATATGAGCATCTACCACGGCATCTACAGCTTTGATACGTTGTACGATAGTCATACTAGCAAAATCTTTTGTAGAAGAAGTAGCACTTTCATTGCCAATAGTAGCTTTTCCTGCTAGTTTTTCTTTTTCGTACTCTTCGAGTAAATCCACAAGATAAATATCTTTTTCTTCATGACCACCAGGACGGATACATGATTTACAAAATGCCCCTGCTTTGGTATAGTCCGTAATCTGTTCCACCGTAGTCAAGTCATTAAGACGAATGACTTCTTGGAGTGTAGAAAGTGTGATTCTTGCACATTCACATACGATAACTTCTTCTTCAAAGCTCTCCATATCTACGCCCTTATACTGAGCCGCTGCCTTTTTAATAACATCATACGCCATCACCGAACAGTGCATCTTTTGTGGTGGCACAGCAGGTGTATTTATATCATCACGCATGGCAAGTTCGACATCAATATTGGTAATTTTCACTGCTTCATCTACTGTTTTATCTTTACACAATTCAGCCATAGTATCTGATGATGCAATCGCTGTACCACATCCAAAACTTTTGAATTTAGATAAAAGTATCTTGTCTGTTTCTGGGTCAACTGCCCAATAAAGACGCACAGCATCTCCACAACTCTCTGCTCCAAAGTCTGCTACGATAAGTCTAGCACCCATCTCTTTGGCTTGTTCTTCTGTAATTTCACCCATATTTTGTGGGTTATTCATAAGGTCTGTTACCTTGTCACTGTACTCATCCCAGATGGTACCACCTATTAAACTATCAATTCCCATTTTATTTCCTTTAATTATTTTTTTAATACTGTATAGCGTTCTATTAATGGTGATGAGCGTCTAATCCACTCTCATGACCTTCTGGAGCATATGCATAAGAGCTTGATATGCCTCTAAGCCTAATCACAGCCGTTTTTACAACATTCAATGTATAATCCAACTCTTCTTGTGTCGTATATCGACTTAGTGAAAAACGTATCGCTGTATGAGCCAAATCCTCAGCTGCACCGATAGCCTCCATCACAGAATTGGCTTCAAGGTCTTCACTTGCACACGCTGAACCTGTACTCGCCCCAATCCCTGCACGATTTAAGTCCCATAACATTGATTCGCCTTCTATCCCTCTAAATGAAATTAGTATCGTATTGGGTGTTCGTTTGTTTCTAGGCGTGACCACAAACGTATCTTCAAGTTTGAGCAATTCATCTTCAAAGTCATCTCTCATCTCTCTAATCTCTGTCATCTCAAAATCTAGTGCATCCACTGCCGATTCGATGGCTTTACCCATCCCCACAATACCTGCAACATTGAGTGTACCAGAACGGTATCCACCCATTTGTGAACCACCATGAAGCAAAGGCATAAGCTCTTTACCTTTTTTGATATACAATGCCCCTACACCTTTAGGTCCATGAAATTTATGGGCAGAAAAGGTCAAATAATCCACATTGAAAGACTGTACATTCACAGGTAATTTACCTATGGCTTGTACAGCATCTGTATGAAAAAGTACACCATGCTCTTCACAAATGTCACCAATCTCTTCTACAGGGAAGATAGCACCTGTTTCATTGTTCGCCCACATCACAGAGACCAATGCTGTCTTGTCTGTAATATTGTCTCTCACGGCTTCTACCTCTACGATACCCTCACTATTGATAGGTAAATACGTAACTTTACAGCCCATACTCTCTATCCATCTAGCCGTTGCAATAATAGAAGGGTGTTCTACTTCTGATACCATAATATGGTTCTTTTTACCTGTAAGAATATACTCAAAATAGATAGATTTAAGTACCCAGTTATTACTCTCTGTTGCACAAGAAGTAATCACTACAGAGTCATTTCTAGGAGAATTAATCCCTGCATATATCTTTTCCATACCCGTTTTTATCCCTGGGTGTGTATCAGAAGCAAATGCGTGAAGTGAGTTAGGATTACCATATTTTTGAACAAAGTATGGTTCCATCTCTGCAAAAATTTGTGGGTCTACAATAGTTGTGGCGTTATTATCTAAATAAACATTCATTTTTTTCCTTTGAAAACGAGTCTCATTTTAATTAAGACCTATTTAGTCCTAATTGCTTTTTTGCATGATACGCTCTTAATCTTAATCTAACATAAATTCTTTGATTAAATAGGATGATTATACTCTTAAATGATTTATTAAATAGCGTTACTATGAGTAAATCCCTTATATTTCACACAAAAACCCTACCCCATTCCATAGGCTAACCTCAGCAACCTAAAAATGTGAAGGTGCTGGGCTATTGATAAGGGTATAAAACTCATTGCGTGTGCGTTCATCACTTTTAAAGAGTCCTCTTAGGGCTGAACTTACCGTGGTGGAGTTAATCTTTTGTACCCCTCTCATTTCCATGCACATGTGACGGGCATGGACGACGACGGCTACGCCTTTAGGTTTGATAGTCTCTAGTATGGCATCGGCTATCTGTTCGGTCATTTGCTCTTGTATCTGTAAGCGTCTGGCATACACGTCGACAATGCGAGGGATTTTGGAGAGTCCTACCACTTTGCCATCTGGGATATAGGCTACATGAACACGTCCTATGATAGGGAGAAGATGGTGTTCACAGGTAGAATAAAATTCTATATCTCGTACCAAAACCATCTCATCGTTACTTGTCGTAAAAAGTGCTTGATTGAGTATCTCTTTTGGGTCTTGGCTATAGCCCTCTGTGAGAAATTTCCACGATTTAGCTACACGGCTAGGTGTTTTGAGCAACCCCTCTCTGCTAGGGTCTTCTCCTAAAAGTTCCAATACTTTCGTTATCGCTTGTTCAAATTCTTCTTCTTTATGCATCTATAATCCTATCTATATTAGTGTCATATTATATCTAAAACTTTATTTTTAGGGTATTTTATTGTCTTTTACATCCCCTATCTTCACTATAAATCCCACCTACTTTTGTAAATATCTAATATCATGACTTAGATTTCACTTCTTTGTGTTGACGCATTAATTGTGGTAATCCCATAAAAAACTCTATCATAGCACTAACTCCACCTATGAGTAATGTTCTAATGGCAATCCAAGGTCGTGGTTTAACAATATCATAAAAATCTTGTTTTTCAATAATATCTGTATCTATCTTTTCTAAAATAGCTTTTAAGGCATCTATATTTGTCCAATTTGCTCTAAATTTCACTACCCCATCTGTGCCTATGACATAGGTCATATTTGGCATACTACCATATAAATTATGAGCATTACCATCAAGGCTATCTATCAAAATTTCTCTTTGCTCATTATAATATTTATCCGTCAATTTAGCGTGACTTATTTTTTCTTCCATCGTTTTAACACTTTGCGTTTTTCCACCTGGATGTGCTTCACGAATATATAAAAGTAAAAAATGTACATTTGGATATTCTTTTTGAAGTTTATTCATCTCTATAGTTGTGTTTGCATACATAGGGCAAGTAATACTTCCTGTATCTAGGACAATGGGTTTATCCAAATAATCAGAAAGAAAAACCTCTTTTCCTTCTAAAGTTGTTGCTGAAAAATCAATATATTTTTCACCAGCTTTAGGTCCATTAAATATGGTGAAGTTATAATCTCTTGGATTAAAATGTTGATAATTATATTCTGTATCGCTCATATTGTTTGCCTTTTTGGGATGAAATATTTTAGCTTTTTTATGCTTTTGTTTTATGTTTGAAATAATAATTACCATGACATCTTTGTAGCATAAACCATTCTCCTTAAAATTCTGTGATACTATAGCAAAATTATTTTTTCATCTACTTTAGAAATGGTTAGTTTTTGTATCTCTACGATACATCTATAGACTCAAAAGATTCAAATTCCCAAAGCTAAGAAGTCTATTATAACTTTTTTAGAATTTTGGATAAATTAGAGATAAACAGATTTAATCTTAATTTGATATACTAGAAATATAGACTTAAAGGAATTGGCGATGACTACAATGACACTTAAAATTGAGGATACAAGTCAAGATATAATAGAAGCATTTAAAATCATGGCTTCACATTTTAAAGGTGTCTCTTTTGAAATTGACAAAGAAGAGACAAAAGAAGAAGTATTAAGTAGTTTTAGAACAAGCATGAAAGATATTGCTAGTGGAGAAGCCATAGAAAATGCTATCTCTTCTGAGGATTTTTTGAAAGAAATTTCTCATGGCTAAGGTAGCTATTTTTCAGAATTTTCGTAGGAAATTTAAAAAAATACACAAAAAGAATAAAAACCTTCATAAAGATATTGAAACACTCATTCATAATTTGGAAAAAGAGCCTAACAAAGGTACTTTTTTAGGTCATGGAATATATAAAATCAGAATGGCAAACTCTAGTAAAAATATTGGAAAAAGAGGTGCTTTTAGAATTATCACTTATTATATAGATGTACAAAATATTGTCTATTTAGTAGAGATTTATGAAAAAAGGTAACCATTCAGCATACAACAATTTTTTCTTAAAATAATATCTATTTTAAATAAAAAGTCACTATTAATATAGAAAAAGCTTATTGTTTAAGCTAAAAAGTACATAAATATACTCTAATTAGAGGTTTTTTGGAGTGATGCTGAATGGTTACGAAAAAAGTACGATTGAAAGTATCGCTATTGATAGACTCATAAATATTGTTGAAGATGAGATTTAAAATATCTGAAGACCGTACAATAAACTGTGTAACCCCAACATTAATTGACAACATACTATAGCAAAATTATTTTAGACAACGACTAAAATCTAAAAAGAGTGTAACAATTTTTTCATCTACTCATTTTAATGCCTTTTTTTTGAGGTGAAATTATTCTCTTGTTTAGTTGGATTTAGTGGTACTAGCAACTCTTAAATAGGTACGAAACCAATCCCTGCTTGAAGTAGATGATGCTATAATATCTGCACTAAAAGATGGCTATACACAAGCTAAGATTGCAAAGTTTATTGGTGTTTATAGGTCTTTGGTTTGTAAGATTGTTAAGGGGAGGTAGTGGAGATTCAACGCCTGACCTGTAAATTCGTAAATTGTAAATTGACCCGTAAATTTGTCAAATGGTAAAGTTTAAAAGGTCTATCATAATGGCAGGGGTGTTTTTCAAACAATCAACAAAGTTTAATCTTATATTAAGTGGGGGGGGTAATATAATTATTAAGAAAACTAAACTAAAAAGGAACGATATGAGACCCATCAACACAAAAACCATACTCTACTCACTAAGCATAGCAACCATACTAGCACTAGTAGGATGTGGTAATAGTGGTACAACTGCTACATCACCTGCCCAAGTAGTAGGAGAACTCCCTATAGCTATAGCAGGTGAAGATACCACAGTAGAGGAGGGTACTAGTGTCACACTAGATGCTAGTAGCAGTAGTGACCCCGATGGTACTATAGTCTCCTATGAGTGGCAGACACAGAGTGGCGAGGGTATAGCAAGTATAGAGCCTACACTCTCTCTAGGATCTCTAGCAGTAGGTGTCTATACCGCGACACTCCTAGTGACAGACAATGACGGCAACACAGCTACAGACAGCATCATCATCACAGTAATAGAGAAAGTGACAGAAGAGGCTGAAGCAGACAAACCAGTAGTTGTCCCTGTTACCAACAAAGTACCAGTAGCCCAAGCAGGAGTAGACCAAAACATCGTAGAGGGTGATACTCTCCACCTAGATGGAAGTGCTAGCTCTGATAGTGATGGTACTATAGACAAATATGAGTGGTATAAGTCTACTAATCCTAACTCTACAGTACTAGGAAAAACATATACTATCACAGGACTCACAACAGGTACATATACTATCACACTCAAAGTCACTGACGATGATGGAGCTACAGCTACAGATAATATGATAGCTACAGTTACTACCCCAGTAGTAGCAGACTGCCCTGACAATACAGCATACATCACACACAACGGCACCAACTACTGTACAGTTACTTCTCCTCACACAGACAAAGTATGGCTCGATAGAAACCTAGGGGCTACACAAGTATGTACAGCTTTTAATGATGAAGCTTGTTATGGTGACTACTATCAGTGGGGTAGAAACTATGATGGGCATCAAGTAGGTACGAGTGGTACTACAGAAACATTGGCAGATAATGTAACCACTGTAGGAAACGGAGACTTTATCAAAGTAGATTTTAACTCAAATGATTTGGCTTCTGGCGATGCAGATCATGATGGAGCCATAAGAAAAGCAAACTGGTCAAAAATAGATGGCACCTCTGTATGCCCTACAGGATACAGAGTACCGACAAAAGAAGAACTTGAAAATGAGACGACAGGAGCCTCATCAGCAGTCGGAAACAGAGATGATGCATTTAATAGCTTCTTGAAGTTGCCGTCAGCTGGCTACCGCGATTTCAATGACGGCCGCTTGAGCGGTCAGGGGATTAACGGTGACTTGTGGTCTGCCTCTTTTGATCGTTATGGCTCGGGTAGCTTGAACTTCACTTCGAGTGAAGCAAACTGGTACGACAACAACGCTCCTGCCAACAGTCAAGCGGTGCGGTGTCTGAGGGATTAAATCTTACAAGCTTCAGCTTGTATGAAATATTTTTTTGAATATCTATCTGGTTAAGATAACAAAGACAAGACAAAAGGGTCAGGCGTTGAATATACACTTTTTTATGCTATAATATAAAAAACAAAAAGGTCAGAGAATGCCAAGAAGACCAAGGATAGATTTAGCAGGGTATCATCATATTATTAATCGTGGTGTCAATCGTAGTGATATATTTATAGATGATAGTGATTATGAAATGTTTTTGAAGATGCTGTGTAAGGCTTGTAAATTATATCAAGTGATAGTACACGATTATTGCTTGATGTCAAATCATTTTCATCTGCTTGTAGAGACAAAGATGGATAATTTATCACTTTTTATGAAACATATCAATGCTAATTATGCTATTTATGCCAATAAAAAGCATAACCGTTCAGGTCACTTTTGGCAAGGTAGATTTTATTCTCGTTATATTACAAATGATGACTATTATTATACGCTTATACGATATATAGAACAAAATCCTATTGAGGCTAAGATAGTAGAAAAGCTAGGGGAATATCCATATACTTTGGGAGCAGTTATTGTAAATAGGCAAATACCAATACCTTGTACACATCACTCAAAACTACTTCAAGAGTTAGATTATGAAAATATACAAGAGATGATAGGAGTCAAACTACAAGAAGAAGAGTTAGAATTATTGGGCGAGATACAAAAACAAAAAGTTATAACAACGCAGAGTGTAAATAGACCTGCTTATCAAAAAATGATGAAAGAGCATTTTGAGGAAAAAGATAGAAATGATGCTGTAATATCTGCACTAAAAGATGGATATACACAAGCTAAAATTGCAAAGTTTATTGGTGTTTCTAGGTCTTTGGTTTGTAAGGTTGTTAAGGGTATGTAGTGGATATTCAACGACCGACCCCTTTAAGAATGGCTAATAGCTAATTAATGGCTCACAGGACATATCTGTAAAGGTATATCTTGCTGTTGTCCTTTGGCACAGAGTACGGCAAAAGAAGACAATGCTAAATTTGCTTCATTGCCATCATATTTTATCTGATAGAGCGTTTGGGTAATACTCTCATCAGATTCCATATCATGCCATTGGGCTAAATATTCTCCTCCATTTCCTGCATAGTTTTCGATAAAAACTTCTATCCATGGGGTCTGTTCTGTTAAGCCTTCTGGTATATCATGAAGAGTCCAACTCTCTTTAGAACCCTCTTTTTGTATCCAATTTGCTTTTTTGGCTAACGCACGTACCATCGCAGGAGCTATCAATACATCTTCTTCCCATGGGGCTTTATTTAAGGTCATTTTACTGTCATTTCCCCAGTTACCTCCTATATCTTCCCATGTTTGGGTACAAGATACTTGTAATCCACAAGATTCCATATCGGGATTAATCGTATGCTCTTTGGTGTCTTCTTCACTAAAATCAGTAGAATTTTCTTTGATAGTATAGATAAAAGTATGCCTATCAGAGGGTTGGGTATTGTCTAGTGAGGGTTCGACATTTTCTTCCCCATTGGCATAGCATAAGGTACTATACAAAGAAGAAGATAAATTGATTCTATCAGCAATCACTTTATACCCACGTAGAGTACTCGGTGCATTTCTAGCAAAGAGAGGAAAAAGCTGTAAACGTAAACGCCAGATAGGAAAAAGAGGTTCTTTGAGCATACGTAACGTAAGTTCAAGAGGTCCCATATCACGAAAATATGCATAAGACTTTTGGTTGGTGATACCTTTTTTATTGAGGTTTTGATAGTCTACAGAAATATTGTTTTCTTCACTTTCTTCTTCGGCTTCTTCTTCTATCACACAAGGGAGTGTTGTGGCTTTATCAGCCAAGCTTCTGGCTAAGATATTTTGATGTTTATGTGGGGCTATTTTCCCTATCACACAAATATGTGTAGCTGTAATTTTACTGACTGCCAAATAAGAAACTTTTTTTGTATCATCCATAGTCTCCCCCTCTATGGTGGCTGTAACTCTTGCTATCATCGCAGTAGGTTCTAAGGATTTACCTTTGGTATAACGCCACTCTATCTTTGAACCTAAGAGCGAAAAAGCAGGGCTAATCGCTTGGCTATAGTATTGAGGATATGCCAAACCTTTACGCATCAGTGTAATACTCATACGTCCATCATCATCTTCTACTTGTATCTCCATAGCACCATAGCTACCACAACTCACCGTAGCCCCCATATCTTCTTCATACACTTCTACAAGAGTACAGGCTTTTGCATCAATATCACTATAGGCACTCTCATTGGCTAGACTATAAGAGTATAAAAAAGCCACTATTACTATAATATTTTTCATCTTTTCTCTTTTATCTTAGTAAATTAAATGTACCAAGAGTATGCACATTACAGTCTGCACTTCCACCAAACATTTGAGCCAATTCACTAGGAATTTTGAGGCTAATCTTTGAATCAATATCTATCTCTTTAGGAGTACGCACATCGAGCTTCCATTTGATACTCAAATTCATCGTACCCTCAGCTTTTATCATCACAGCTTCCCATTGGTTTGGGGCTATGTTTTTCCATTGTACTTCTGTGGAGTCAGGAAACAAAGAAGCAGGAGTAAAAGGTTTTTCAAATGTTATCTTTTTAGATTTATTTGGCATACTCTGCTTTTTTATCAATGCATTTAACATCGATGGACAGCCCTTTATATCATGAGACGTGATGTGAGGTGTCCATGTACCATCAGTAGGCTGAATGGGTGTAGATGCAAAGAGCAGTGTACTGGCAAAAGAGACGAGAATGAGGGTCGTTTTTAATAATAATTTCATTTTTTTCCTTTTTAGATAACATAGATTTATATCCTAAGAATAAGTATATCTTAAAAAACATGAAAACACCCCTCCTAAGCTCATTTTAACCATTAAGTGTTAAAATATTTTATGCATTTTACATTTGGTTCGCCCTATTTTTTACTCTTATTGCTTCTCCTTCCTTGTTTTTTTTGGTGCAAAGAGATGATTAAGCCCTATTATTTTCCTAAGCTCTCATGGGTGACGCGTCAAAGTCCTTGGCTCTCGTGGGAGCCTTGGCTAAAGATGATACTCTATACCCTCATGGTACTCATCCTTGCCAAACCTTTTGTCTATGACAGCACACAAAACAAGCACAAAAAAGGGCGTGACCTCATCTTGGCATTGGATGCGAGTGGGTCTATGGCTCAAAGTGGTTTTGATACACACGATAGAATGCAAACCAAATTTGAAACCAATCTTCTTCTTGCCAAAGACTTTATCAAAAAGCGTCATGATGACAATATGGGCGTCGTACTCTTTGGTACTTTTGCCTATACAGCCTCGCCGTTGACCTATGATTTGGCTTCGCTCTCTTATCTTTTGGATATGGTCAATGTCGGTATCGCAGGAGAGAGTACAGCCATAGGCGATGCTATCATGCAATCTATCCGTACATTGGCCTATGGAGAAGCCCAAAACAAAGTCATCATCCTCCTAAGTGATGGCTACCACAACGCAGGAAGAACCTCCCCCAAAATAGCCGTACAAAAAGCCAAAGCACAAGGGATTAAAATCTACACCATAGGCATAGGTAAATCTTCAGACTATGATGTAGCCCTACTCCAAACTATTGCCAAAGAGAGTGGTGCATTAAGATATAGTGCCTCTTCTGCTAAAGCACTCAAAAAAATCTATCAAGAGATTGCTACCCTAGAACCCTCTCCTATCCGTAGTGAAAATTATCTCAATCAACGCTTGTTGATACAAGTACCTTTGGGGTTTGTTTTTCTTTTGTTGCTACTATGGGTACTTTTTACACTAAGGAGAGGTTTATGAGTATTTTTTCTGCCTTTCTCTATCCTGTTTTTTTGTGGGCATTGCTTCCGTTATCCTTGCTTTTATTGGCTCTATATAGAAGAGGTGAAAAGAGTATCTCTATCGTCCATACCCTTATCCTTATCCTCCTCATCTTTGCCCTTGCTCGTCCTATAGCCAAACAAGTCTTACAACCCTCTAGCATTGATGCCAAAGAGATACTCATCGCTTTAGATGTCTCTTACTCTATGAAGGCTACAGATATTGCTCCTACACGGTATGATTTTGCCAAAGAGATGATACAAGAGCTTTTAACCCAAAACCCTAGTGACAATGTCATGCTCATCGCCTTTACTACCAATCCTCTTCTCCTCTCTCCTCCTACAACTGACCATAGGCTTATCTCTGTTGCCCTAGAGAGTCTCAACCTTGACTATATCTTGACCAAAGGCACGTCTTTAGAAAACCTTTTTAAACAAATAGCATTGATACAAGCTAGACAAAACAATGGCTCTAAGCAGATGATTCTTATCTCTGATGGGGGCGAGGAGTCACATCTAGCACCTCTTCTCCCACTCATTCACAAAAGCAATATCAATTTGCATATCGTAGCCACAGGAAGCACCCAAGGGACAACCATAGAGACCCCAAATGGCGAAATGCTCAAAGACAAAGAGGGGCATTTGGTTATCTCTCGTATCAATCCTCTCTTAAAATCATTAGCCAAGTCGGTAAAAGGGTCATACTTTGAAGTCTCTTCTTCTGCCCAATCCATGGCTAGTAAGCTAAACGATGCCATACAAAACCAAACACAGCAAAACCAAAAGATAGAAAAAATGCAGGTCTATCATGAAGAGCGTTATCTTATCCCTTTGCTCTTGGCTCTCTTTCTTTTTCTTATGCTTCATACACGTGGTATCAAATACCTCATCGTGTTTTTTGCTTTATTTGGCTTCTCTTTAGATGCGTCAATCAGGGATGACTACTATCTCATTCGAGCCTATAGTAGCTACCATCAACACGACTTCAATAGCAGTAAAAAGTATCTCAAACAGATAAAACACCGTTCTTTACAGAGCCAAATGACCCTAGCACACAGCCACTATAGACAAAGAGAATTTAAAAAAGCCCTTGCTCTCTATCGGTCTATCCACTCTACGGATGTCCCTATCAAGCAACAACTCTATTATCATATCGCCAATACCTATAGTATGATGCAACAATACAGCAAAGCTAGAATATACTATGCCAAAGCCTTACAACTAGGAGAAGAGAAAGATGCCCTTTATAATCTAAAGCGTATTGCTTTACTCAAAGACAAAGACTCTAGCTCTTTAGGCATAGCCCACCCCAAATCACAAAGCTCACAAAGTAGTAAAAGTGAAACAAAAGATAAAGAAGAAGACAAAAAGAACAAAGAAGACCAGCCTAGTTCTGGTTCTGGAGGAGGCGAAAAAAGCACCTCTCATACGCCCAAAAAGAAAAAGAAACTCCATAGTAATAACCAAACAGAAGAAGAACAACCCTTAGGCTCAAAAGTCTATGAACTTATCAATAAAGGATATATACGTGAAACACAACCTTGGTAAATTTTTATGCTTAGTATCGCTCTTTTTTACTTTGCTCTCTTCTTTGTATGCTAGTGATTTTGACTATCATGTTGAGGTAGATAAGACAAACCCCTATCTCAAAGAGTCTGTCTTACTCACCTTTGATGTCAACCAAAGTAACCATGATATGGTACTGCTTTTTGATTTTGACCTTAAAAAAAGTGAGTCATACACCTTTCAAAGGGTCGATATACAAGAAAAAGATGACTACCATGCGATGCAGATACGCTATACCTACCTCATCTATCCTCTCAAAAAAGGCAGTATCACTATCGCTTTTGCATTAAAACAAAAAGCCACCACCGATGAGAGTGTTGCCTATAGCTTTTCTGGAGATAGAGACAATGTCAAAGGATTGGTCACAAAAGATACCGACATCCTCGTACCCCCTCTACGCCTTGATGTCAAAGCCCTGCCCAAAGATACCCAACTTGTAGGCGATTTTACCCTAGAGTATCGTATCAAATCCCATCAAGCCAAAGCCTATGAGCCTCTGCCTTTAGAAATCACGCTCCACGGTCAAGGCTACCCTCCCGTGCTTCCTCATCTTTTGCCAAAAGATACTCTTTTTACCTCTTTTACAGAAAAGCCACTCATCAAGAGTTATGCCACGATTACAGGGACACAAAGCACCGTGACCTACCCTATGGCTCTCTCTCATGACAAAAGTTTTGTACTCAAACCTATCCTCATCAAAGCCTTTAATCCCAAAGAGCAAAAGAGCTATCTACTAAGCGTACCCCAACAAGCATTTAGCATAGCACCTATCCATACAGCCCAACTCCTAGACCCTGTAGATGTACCCCCTAGTAGTACCGTAGATTGGTCATGGATAGCACATCTTTTTGAGTACCTACTCCTCTTTGGGGCAGGGTACTTTACGGCCATTTTATCTCAAAAATATCCCTTTTGGAGACGCTCTAAAACAGCTCTTACCCACCCCAATCCACTACGCCAAAAGATAGCACAAGCCCCTAGCTATAAAGCCCTCTTACAGCTACTTTTAGCACAAGATAGCCAAGTATTTATACCTACGATAGAACGCTTAGAGTCTAGTATCTATAGCCACCCAATCCACCCAAGCCATACATCTATCCCCCTCTCTACCCTAAAAAAAGAAGCATTGGAGCAACTCAAATGAATGAACACATACACACACTCAAAAAAGAACTCAAAAAATCCATCATAGGACAAGAAGGCATGATAGAGGGCTTACTCATAGGCTTACTCTGTGATGGGCATATCCTTGTAGAAGGTGTCCCAGGACTTGCAAAGACTAGCACCATTAACGCACTCTCTAGTGCCTTAGGACTCACAGCCAAACGCATACAATTTACCCCTGATTTACTCCCCTCCGACATCATTGGGGCACAAATATATAATCCCAAAGACCATAGCTTTAGTATCAAAAAAGGGCCTCTTTTTACGCACCTGCTCTTAGCCGATGAAATCAACAGAGCCCCTGCTAAAGTACAGTCAGCCCTACTCGAAGTCATGCAAGAGAGACAAATCACTATCGCAGAAGAGACCTTCATCTTAGAACGCCCCTTTTTAGTGATGGCAACCCAAAACCCCATAGAACAAGAGGGAGTCTATGCCTTACCTGAAGCACAATTAGATAGATTTATGATGAAACTATTGGTCTCTCATAACAGCGAGGAAGAAGAGCTTCACATCATGCGTAAAGTAGCCAATAAAAGCTTCCAAGTCATAGAAACGGTCTTAGACAAAGAGACACTCTTTAGCTTACAAGATGCACTACAAAGCATTCACATCGATGAAGAGCTAGAACGCTACATCGTACAACTCATCTCAGCCACAAGAGAACCACAAAAGTTTGGACTAGATATATCTTCTGACATCATGTTTGGGGCAAGTCCTCGTGCCTCTATCGACCTCTACAAAGCATCAAAAGCCAGAGCCTTTTTGAGAGGGCATAGCTTTGTGAGTCCTGCTGATATTGGCTATGTGATTCACAATGTACTACGGCATCGTATCGTACTCTCTTACGAAGCACGCGCCAAAGGCATGAACAGCGATGAAATCATCTCTAAAATCGTAGAAACCCTACCCATACCATGAATACAGCATTAAAAGCCCTACAACTCAAAGCTAGACACCAAGTCTATACCTTACTCTCTGGGCATAATCTTTCTAAGCTTCATGGAGAGGGGTATGATTTTTCTGAACTACGTGAATATCAGATGGGCGATGATATTCGTAAGATAAACTGGACAATCACAGCAAAACTAGGCAAACCCTATATTAAAGAACTCCATGCCAACCGTGAACTCTCTATCGTAGTCTCACCCCTCATGGATGGAAGCCTTTACTTTGGCTCAAGCAATGCCAAACAAAAAAAGCTTACAGAAGTAGCCACCATACTAGGCTACTTAGCCCAACAAAATGCCGACTTATTCACAGGAGTAGCCTACCTCCAACCCCAAACCATCAGCACCCCACCTACCAAACAACTCTACCATATAGAACGCTTTAGCAAAGCCATCTATGAAGCCTCATTACTAGATACAAAGCTCTCCTACAAAGAGAGTATAGAGAACCTTTTTCAGCGTATCCATAAGCCCTCATTGGTCTTTGTATTGGGCGATTTTTTAGAAGAGATAGACCTCTCTTTACTGGCTCAAAAGCATGAAGTTATCGCTATTATCATTAGAGATGAAGCAGAAGAGTCTCCTCAAAAACTAGGAGAAATCACCCTACTAAACCCACAAAACCAACAAAAAAAAGAGACCTATTTCTCAAAAAAAAGTATCCAACAATACATCAAACAATTAAACATCCATGAGCAAAAAAGAGAAGAACACTTCGCCACCTACGGCATACGCTCTGTAAAAATACTAACAAATGAAGATGTGGTAAGAAGACTGATGGGACTTTTTGGGTAGAGATTAAGTAAAATATCATATATGCTAAGTACCTAACCAAAATAAATCATCAAAAATAGTATAATACAAAATGAGATATATAACAGACCTAAATAAAAAGACAATTGAAGCATTAGAAGAAATCATAAAAAATGAAGTACGCTATAAAA